>JAGRHM010000423.1 GCA_020445005.1 Candidatus Competibacteraceae bacterium
ACGAGCGCCTGGATGGCGTGGGCGGTGAGCGATTATATGTCTATCCGATTGAGAACAGCCGGGCGGATTATGTCGCCGAGCTGCTCAATGGCCTGTTTAACCTGGGTGGTGGCGGCGGCGGCGCAGCGCGCGGCGGAGCCGTAGCGCCGGGTTTAAAGGGCGCGAGTTTGTCGAGTAGCGCCGGACTGACCAGCGGCAGCGCTTCCTCATCGACCGGTAGCAGCGCTTCTTCCTCGTTAGGCAACGCGTCTTCCAGCAGTTTGTCGGCGTCCAGCAAGCTAGGTAGCGGTTCTGATAGTAGTGGAATCGGCGCAGTTCTAGGATCGGGTGGTCCCAGCGCCGGCATGGAGGAAGTACGCATCGTCGCTGACTCGGATAACAATTCTTTGCTGATTTGGGCCACGAGCCAGAACTACGAGCGCATCGTCAGCACCCTGCAAAAGATTGACGTTCCTCCCCGACAGGTATTGATCGAGGCAACGATCGCCGAAGTGACGTTGACGGGTCGATTGCAATATGGACTGCAATGGTATTTTGATAATGGGTTCGGCAAGGACGGCTATACGGGATCGGGTTCGCTAGGCCTGCCGGTTGACCAGGTTTTGGGGGGGGAAAATGGTTTATTGGCTAATGTTCCGGCCAGCCAGTTTTCCTATGCGATTACCGATGGCGGTGGCGTCGTCAGAGCCTTGTTGACGGCGCTGGCCAGCGATTCCAAGGTCAAGGTGCTTTCTTCTCCGCAGGTTATGGTGGTGGATAACCAGCAGGCGACGATTCGAGTGGGTACCGATCAACCCATTCCATCTGGTACGAGCACCGTGAACAATGTGACCACGAGTGGCGGCGTTAGCTACAAGCAGACCGGCGTGTTATTGGAGGTGCTGCCGCGGGTGAATTCCGGCGGCATGGTCAATATGGAAATCAAGCAGGAAGTGGTGGATGTCGGGCCGCTGACCGATGTCAGCCAGGCCGGTTCGGTTGCTCGGCAGGAACGGTCGTTCCTACAGCGCACCGTGACCAGCAAGGTCACGGTCAAGAGCGGACAAACCCTGGTTCTCGGTGGTTTGATCCGTGACAATCGCACCGAGGGTCAAAGCGGCATTCCTGGTCTGTACAATATTCCCGTACTTGGCGCGCTCTTCGGCACGACCAGCGAGCAGGCGGATCGCACGGAATTGATTGTACTGATTACGCCGCGGGTGGTGCAAAGCACTCAGGAAATTGATCAGGTAACCGAGGAGATCAAACGCAAGATGCGCGCGGTTGAACCGGTGTTGAATAACGCGGGTTAGTACTGCTAAAAGAGATTCATGTTTGCTGGATAAAAACTCGCGCGATCCAAAAGTCGATATTTTTCGTCTTTTGATGGCTTCGCTGGTGTTGGCTACGCATTTTCTGAATCCTTTCGTGGGTTTTTCTTTTTATGCGTTTGGCACGGGGGGATTCTTTATCGCGGCAGGTTATTTTTGCTTTGACAACCCTCAGCATTGCTACAGCAATGCAGGTTTTATTCTGATGAGGATTATCAGATTATATCCTGCTTATATTATTGCGCTGTTCGGCTATCTTTTGATCAAGCCGAAACTGGACGAACAATGGCTGTTGATACTTGTTCAGCATGGATTACTGCTTTTGACCGTCACAAGCAAGAGCGAGGTTTTTTATTTTAACCCGCCTTTTTGGTGTATTCCTTCCTTCGTCGAATTTTTTATTTTTTTCGCCTTTATTCGTGATCGCTATGATCCAGTAAAATTGTTTACATTGAGCTTTGCGTTTGTTATTACCATGAAGCTGACTTCACAAGGAGCGCCGGAGTGGTTGAGGCTACATTTTCCATATTATGCTTATGCTTTTTTTCTTGGGGGCGTCATTCAAAAAGTATGTAGCGAATCTGTTCCGTGGCCATGGTGGCTACCGCCCCCTGGAGTTGCCGCGATACTGTGCGTGGCTTTGGTTGTTGGGCTGGGCAGCTTGTTCGAATGGATCGGCGAAGCCCGCTTGGCGGAATTGCCTGGTTGGCGGTTCTATCATGAATTGTGCGTATTTTTGCATGGAGGGACGTTACTGTGTCTGCTATATACGCCGTGGAAAAACGGGCAGGGACGCTTCCTCACGGAAATCGCGCGAGCCGGATTCTCGATTTATCTCTTTCATATTCTGATCTTGCGTGAGGTTCAATTGTATTTGAATGGTATTTCCGGGTTATTGGTCGCTATAATTTTGACAATAGGATTGGCAGTCGCCATCCAGCGAATGATCGAGAATCCAATACGTCGTTGGGGCAAGCGGCTGGGACAGCGTTATCTGGCGCCTTCCCACCGAGCCTAGGGGGAAGATTGCGATGCAACCGGAAGCCCAGGCGGCGCTGCGCCGCGTTTGGCTGAAACAGGAATTGATTCGCCATCGGCAGCGTAGCGAGGCGCAACCGGATAATATCGAAGTCTGGCGACAAATCGGGCGGGCCTGCTGGGAACTCGGTGAGGCGGAAGCGGCGCTGCAAGCGTTGGAGAAAGTGCTGGCGCTGCAATCGGACGATGGGGAGTGTCTGTTGGGCAAGGCGGTAGCTTGTCTGGCGCTCAAACGCAATGCGGAAGCGCTGGAAGCGTCCGTTCGGCTGTTGGCTTTGTTTCCCGGGCATCCACAGGCGTTGATGCATCAATGTGAAGCACTGCGTCGCTTGGGACGATTAGCTGAAGCGGTAGCAGTTGGCGAGAAGACGCTGACGTTGCCGTTGTCCTCTGTACAACGGCTGGACGTATTGCGCGATCAGGCGACGCTGCTATTTCAACTGAATCGGCTTGAAGAATCGCTAGCGACTATGGAGCAAGCCTTGACGCTTGCGCCAGACGATGCTTATTTCCAGTTAAATAAAGCGCGCTTATTACACCAGTCGCGTCGGTTCACCGAAGCGCTCGATGTGGTCGAAACCGTGATTACGACGTCTGAAAAAGCGCCGGTTAATGCGCAATGCCTAAAAGCGTGGATTCTAGCGGCGCTGTGGCGGTTTGACGACGCGGATGCGCTCCTGCAGGATCTCCAGGAACGTTATTCTCATGCTATTCTGGAGCGGGAATTCGAACCCTGGCGGTTACCCGACGAGGCTCCGGAGGATAGTCTGCAAAAGCGCTACACGGGTCGTGGGCTGTATATGGCTCAAGTCTTTCAAGCCCAGCAGGAGTGTGACTGGACTGACTGGGAGACAATGTTGGCGCATGTCGACGATTTGACCGGGGATGTGTTGCAGTATGGCTTTGTCGCCGGTTTGGAGGCGCATCGCCTGTTAAGTCTGCCTATTGCCCCAGCCTTGCAACTGGCAGTAGCCCGGGCGCAGGCCACGGCAGTGGATAAGCTAATGACACCGATTCGCCAACAACTGCCGATTCAGTGGAGTCCTCGGCAACTTGGCCAGCGATTGCGCGTCGGTTATGTTTCTGGCGATTTTCGCGACCATCCGACTGCGCATTTGATCCGCAAGCTTTTTCAGGCGCATGACCGGGAGCAGTTTGAGGTTTTTGGTTACAGTCTGCGCCCTGGCGATGGCAGTCGCTATTGGCGCGACATTTCCCAGGCCTGTGATCAATTCGTCGAGTTGCATGGCGTTAGTAATGCTGATGCGGCAACTCGCATTGCCGCTGACCGCGTCCAGATACTGGTTGATTTGCATGGCTATACCCGCTTCGCCCGTCCGGAAATTTTCGCCTTGCGGCCAGCGCCGGTGCAGATTAGCTTTCTGGGTTATCCAGGTACGCTGGGCGCCGACTGTATTCCTTATGTGATCGCTGATCCGGTGGTATTGCCTAAGCAGCTGCGACCGTTTTTCAGCGAGCAGCCGATTTATCTCGACTGTTATCAGATTAACGATGACGAACAACCGATTGCGGAAACCGGTCTGACGCGGGTGGCAGCGGGTCTGCCGGAAGAAGGTTTTGTCTATTGTTGCTTCAACACATCTTATAAGATCGAACCCAGCGTTTTCGAAATTTGGATGAGCATTTTGGGACAGGTGTCGGAAAGCGTGCTATGGTTGTTGGCGAGTACATCGCGTTGCGCCGATTATTTGCGCGCGGCAGCCCAGAAACAAGGAGTAGCGCCCGAGCGATTGATCTTTGCGCCGCGTTTGCCCAAGGCGGAGCATCTGGAGCGGCATCGTCTAGCTGATGTATTTCTGGACACTTTTATAGTCAATGCCCATACTAGCGCCAGCGATGCCTTATGGGCGGGTTTACCGTTGGTAACACGGACTGGCGCGAATTTTCAAGCACGGGTTTGCACAAGCCTGTTAAGCGCGCTAGGATTATCAGAATACGCGGCGAGCAACGAGCATGAGTATGAACAGTTGGCGGTGGCCTTGGCTCGCGACCCCCGGCGTTTACAGACATTCAGGATACGCTTGGCCGAGCATCGTATGACCCACCCGTTGTTTATGACGGAGCTGTTCATTCGGCAGTTCGAGCAAGCTTTGTTAGCGTTGCGTAATGGCTCCAGAGGTTGATTTTTGAAATTCATTGAATTGTGGGATTGTGTTATAAAGGGATCTGCACGGAAAACAAGATTGACAATGGGTTGTTGTTTTTTTAAGACAATTTTTTTAGGGGTAGAAAAAAATGAAAGGGAAAAATCCTGGCTCACAGGATCAGCTATTTCATTGAGTTACCGATTTTCACAGATCAGAATTGCTAAACCAAGGGTTAGGTTTGTTTGTGAAATGTATTGACAGCAACACTTTGTTGTGTAGAATCCACAGACAGGGAAGCGTGTTTGCCGTGGTTCATGATGGCAGGCGTGTCAAGCCACCGCTAAACTGCTTTTGAGGGTTAACGCAACTGTTTCTTCAAGGGCTTGATTTGGAAGCCAACGCTTAGGAGCTAACGCTATGAAGTTCAGAGTTAAGAAAATTGCAGCCGCCATGGCGGCAGGTTTGGGAGTATCCGTTGTTGGTACCGCTCATGCCGATTCCATTCTGTTCCCCTACTTCGCGGTCAGCGATACAGTGACCTCGATTTTCTCGGTCATGAACATGGCGGGGACCAAGCCGGGAAATGCGGCGACCACGCTGAGATATAGTTACTGGTATAAGGCCGGTGCTAGCGCGGGTAGTTTGAGCGGCACATGCCGCCATATCGACATTGATCGGAACACCAGTCTCAATGACGTGGTGACGTTCGATTCGAGCGGGCATTTTGCGGCTGACCCAAATGTTTTGTTTGAGCCTACCACGCGTCAAATTAACGCCAAGTATCCGGCTGACGCAGGCCAGGATTTCGCGGTCATGAACGAGTTGCCCGCCCGCGGTTTCCTGCTGGTCGACAATAGTACCCTCCTCGGTGCAATCGAAGGCACCTTGCAGGGTGAAGTCTTCATGATCGACTACGCAGCGGGCGCTGTGTGGGGGTATGCCGCGTATAATGCAGCGCCGACCGGGGTTGCCGCCAGCACCTTTGATTTCTCTGATAGCGCGGAACGGCAGGGCGAGGTATTGGCGGGTAGCGAGCAGGCTAATGCGGCGGGCGTGGCTCCGGCCAGCGGAGCCGTTCCCACCGCGGTACTGCCGATTGCTTCGAACGTCAGCACCGGTGACGTCACGACCAAGTTTTTCGTGACGCCTATCGCGCATGACGTGGTAAGCAGTACAGGAGCGGTTGTGCCCGCTCTGGCCCCTTACCAAGACCGGGGGGATTTGGCGGCTGCCGTTAGACTGGATATATCCGCCTATACAGGCGACTCGCTGGACGTTATGTTTGATCGCGACGAGAATCCGATTTCCGGCGTGATTAGCATTCCGGTAGTTTGTGTTGGGGGGGTTGGACTCGATACCTTGCTGGACGCCAATATTTTGCGGCAGTATGGCGACTTTGGCGGTTGGACAGCGATCCGTACGGTTGGAGCGCAAGTGCTTAATGCTCCTGGAGGGGCAAACGCGGGAGCCCGTACTATAGCTAATAACCAGGCGATTATCATGAAGCTGGAGTACAATGTGGAGGGTTCCTTTATTGGGGAATCGTTCAGGGGCGCATTTAACAACTCGATCTGGCTGCGCAGAGGTATCCGTGAGTCAGTTGTACGCGATGCTAGTGGCAATCTCACGATTGGGTCGGTTAATGCCGGCTCGGCTGATGCTCCGATTTGGGTTGATGTAGCTGATGACGCGGATCAAAGAAGGATTTCCGCCAAGCAATAATGGTGGTCGCGTCTGTTTAGGCGCGTAACTGTAACGGTAGGGGTTGCTCATGCAACCCCTTTTATTTTGGGTGATTTCTCTTACTAGCGTGCTCCTGTTCCTCATCCAGCAGATCAAGGTAAACTCTAAAAATGATCGCTAGCGGTTCGCTAATCTTCGATTGACGGGCTAAAAAACGATTAAATACTAATTTGTAGTGGTTTATTAATCGCTCAAATCGACCCATCTAAGGATTGATAGCCCCTTAAGCTTGTTATTTGAGGTATCTAATGAAATTATCGCCATACGTGATGTTATTCGGCATTAGCTTGTTGGTAGTGTTTAAATCGGCTGCGGCGCTGGAATCGCAGGTATTGAACCAGCATACTGTGGAACTAGGCATGCCCTGGACTTATGTGTTAAACGATGCACAGCAAGGTTGGCTGGCGTACTACGGTCTGGAAAATGCCCTGTATGTCCGCCGTCCAGACGGTTCGGAACTGGAATTGGGCGCTAAGGACCGGCCGCGCGCTCAATCCGGGCTGGCAGTAGTTCCCACGGGTCAGGATCTAGCCGTATTCTGGCGCGACAAACTACCTGAGAAGGCGTTATTTTTACAATCGGTATCCGGTTCTGGCGCATCGGATCCGTCTCTCGTCGTAGGCGGCGCGGAATCCGAACCGCTGACCCGGTTGCGCATCGCCAAAAGCGATGATGTCACTTACCTGCTGTGGTATGGGGAAAAAGGTAATCCCGCTAAGCAGGAACGCTATCATCTCTATTTCCGGTCGGTTGACCGTGACGGAAAGACCCTGTCGCCGGTTGAACAGGTATTGCCTGGCTACTACCCGAACTGGATTGTTGACCAGAAAGCGGTTACGGTCTTCTCGTGGGGGCGCTTGGAAGGACAGTTGTCGATGCTTATGCGGGTCTATGATCCTGCCCAAAAAACCTTTGGTTCGCCGATCAAGATTGCTGATGCGCCACCGCTGACTTCTCTATTCGAAGCGTTTGAATCGGCAGGTCGCTGGTTTTTGTTGTGGGTGGGTTACCGTGGCGATGCGGATGCGCCCGAGCAGCTGCTGGAAGGGCTGTACTCTGATGATCGCGGCAAGACATGGAAATCCTTTAGCTTCGAAAAACTGCGGGGACTCGATTTTTCCCGGATGGAAGCGACGAGCGATGGCAAGGGCCATATTCTGATTGCTATTAGCGGCAGTTGGCGCAAGAAGGAACCGAAAGCCAAGGATGATGTGTATCTGTTCCGCTCTATGGACAATGGTTTGACCTGGTCGGAACCGATGCAGCCGAGACCGGAAGAACTGCGGGTCTACCAGGCGCGCGATCCTTCCGTGGCATTTGGCAATCCTGCGGGAAACCTGATGTTGATCTGGGAAGATTGGCGTAACCTTCGCCCAAATGTTTATGTTCAGTTTTCCTCAGACTATGGCGCGACCTGGAGCGAGGCGGTCTCGCTCGATCCTTCGCCAGCAACTCGCTTGGGCCTGGATTTCACCAATAAAACCGCCTGGGCCGTGGGTGATCGCTATCAAGTCATCGCCAAGCGTTATCAGGACGATGGCATGAAAAAAGTTGATCTGGTGCGCTACGCGTTCAGCAGAACGGAGTTGCAAGAACAGGCGGCCGATCTTGCTAAGCGGAGTATGCCGGAACGCCAGAGCGAAAGCCGTTTGCGCGAGCAGATCGAACGCTACTGGAACGCGATGATAGCGAACGACTTTGCGACCACTTATGCCTTAAGCGATCCGTTTTTCCGCGCCAAACAACCCTACAATATCTACGAGTCGTCTCGCGGGGCCATCCGCTACCATAGCCATGAGATCGTCAGTATCGAGCGCCAAGGCAATCTGGC
>JAGRHM010000424.1:0-154 GCA_020445005.1 Candidatus Competibacteraceae bacterium
CGCCGGTACGGATAGCTTCACCTACACCATCACGGACAGTTTTGGCCAGACAGACACGGCGACAGTGACGGTGACAGTCAATCCGCCAAGGTTGAATGCAGTCGATGATACGGCTACGACGGCGGCGGGAACGCCAGTGACCATTAACGTGCTG
>JAGRHM010000424.1:191-8379 GCA_020445005.1 Candidatus Competibacteraceae bacterium
GCGCCGGCGAACGGCAGCGCGGTAATGAGCGGCAACGCGGTGATCTACACTCCTGATGCCGGGTTCGCCGGTACGGATACTTTCACCTATACCGTCGCCGACAGTTTTGGCCAAACGGCCTCTGCGGTCGTGACCGTGCGAGTTACGCCGCCGGCGCTGGACGCCGTTGATGATGCGGCCACGACCCCAGCTAGAACGCCTATCGCCATTTCCGTACTGGCCAACGACGTTGGAACAGATCTGGTAATTACCCAAGTCGACGCCCCGGCTCATGGCAGAACCGTGGTTAATGGTGATGGGGCGATTACCTACACTCCCGATACGAACTTCGCTGGAAGCGACTCCTTTACCTACACGGTTCACGATGGTTTTGGGCAAACCGATACCGCAACAGTCAGGATCACGGTGATTGCTCCGGCGCTTGAAGCGCTCGATGACACCGCCGCCACCACGACCAGAGCACCCGTCGCCATCGCAGTTCTGGCCAATGATATCGGCACCGGCTTGACTATTACGCAAGTGACCCGTCCAACACATGGCAGCGTGACGGTTGGTGCAGATGACGTCATCACTTACACGCCATCATCGGACTTTACTGGCGTGGATACCTTCACCTACACCATCACCGATGGCATCAGCACGGACTCGGCAACGGTTACGGTTGAAATTACGCGCAGCAAGGAAGACGTTCAGGAATTGCTTGAGGACGCTACTGGTGATCCAGCGGCAAAGACGGTTGGCCGCGCAATTGGCGGTTTGTGCTTCGATCGGACAGCCAGCGCGGGCTTTCTGCGCGATTGTGACGCCCTGATCGATGCCGCTGAAAACAATGATCCCAATGTCGGTTCCGCTCTGGAGCAAATTACGCCCAAGAGCCTGACCACTGCCGTTGACGCCTCGCAGACCAGCGTCCAGTCGCAGATGCTGGGCATTCGAACCCGCATGGCTGAATTACGTGCTGGCGTGATGGGTATTAATATCGATCGGTTGAATATTCAGCGCGGCGGCTGGACGCTGTCCGGACGGGATTTACGTTACCTGCTGGCCAGTACGGGAGAGGAAGTGGGCGTACCCAGCAATGAAGGCTTCATGCAATCAGGCCCCTTTGGCGTATTCGCTACGGGCGCGATTAATCTCGGTGATCGGGACGAGACCGACAATCAAGCCGGATTTGATTTCAGGACGATTGAATTGACCTTGGGCGCGGATTATCGATTCAGCGATCAGTTCATCCTGGGGGCCGCTCTTTCGTACACTTCCATCGATACCGATATCGATAGCAGCGGCGGTTATCTGGATACCCGAGGTCTGGGTTTAACTTTATATGGCGTCTATTACCCTGCGGACCGGTTCTATATTGAAGGAATGATCAATTATGGCCGGAATGATTATGATCAACGGCGTAACGTAGCCTATGAGCTACAAGACGCGGATGTTAAACAAGGTTTTGATAGCAGCTATGAAGGGCAACAGGTGTTTGCCGACATAGGCGCTGGCTATCAATTCACGCGCGGCAACCTAACTTTTGGTCCCGAGGCCCACCTGAGCTATCTCGACTTGGAAGTCGACCCCTTTCAGGAGCGGGCATCCAATGACAATCCAGGCTCGGGTTGGGCCGTGGCTATGGATCAACAAAATCTGGAATCCCTGGTTTTCAGCTTGGGGGGAAGAGCGAGTTATCTCTTTGACCAGTCTTGGGGAACGCTGGAGCCGCAGATGGAGTTCAGTTGGTTGCACGAGTTCAGGGATAACAACCGGGTCGTGAGCGGCCGTTTCGTGGAAGGCGCTGCTGTCCCCGATAATATTTTCCAAATCTTTACGGATCCAGTGGACAAGAACTATTTCAGGTTCGGGCTTGGCCTGCAAGCACGGTTTGATCGGGGACCGTCCCTCCTGATCCAGTATCGCACCTTGTTTGACTATGAGCATCTTGAAATGAATACGATTTCAACCCAATTACGCTGGGATTTTTAGCAGAGCGCTAAAATCTTTTGGGGAATACTGATGTCACATCCAAACGACATAACCAGAACTGCTGGCGATAAAGACATTGATATAAACAATATTATCAAGGTTATTGACACAGTTCCCGTTATTCCCGGCTACAAGGTTGAAAAACTGATTAGCGGCGGCGCCATGGGCCAAGTGTATTTGGCGATCCAGGAAGCCCTTGAACGCCCTGTCGCAATCAAGGTCATTAATCCTTCCCTGAGCATTGACGCTACGTTTCGTCAGCGTTTCCTGAAAGAAGGAAAAATTGTTGCTCGACTAAGACATCCACATATTCTGACGATTCACGATATCGGCGAATGTTTGAATCAGTACTATATGGTCATGGAATATGTGGAAGGCGGCACTTTGAAGCACCGCATTCAGAAAGGCTTATCCGCAGAACAGGCTGTTGTTATTCTTCAGCAACTTGCCAGCGCACTAGGTCATGCCCATCGTCAGGGTTTTGTGCATCGAGATATTAAGCCTGCAAATATCCTCTTTCGCGATGATCATAATGCGGTGCTCTCCGATTTTGGAATCGCCAAGGCTTTTGAAGATACGGCCCCTCTCACTGCAACCGGTCTGGCGATTGGCACGATTCTTTATATGAGTCCGGAGCAAGCTCAAGGTAAGCCGCTCGATGGTCGTAGCGATTTATATTCGCTGGGCCTGGTATTCTTCGAGATGCTGACTGGATACCGGCCCGACCGAACTCCGGATGGCTCGACAGAACCCTTACCCGTGGAGTTAAGCCGCTATCAGAGTATTCTGGACAAATTACTGGCGCGCAATCCGAATGATCGCTTTAAAACGGCTGAGCAACTTGTCGAAGCCCTTGATGATATTAATAAGGATAAGGATGCGAATAAATATAAAAAAATTGATGGAGATGATAATAAAACTATCCTTTCGTCTTCGACAAGGACAGATCGTAAAACTGATCATCGATTCAGATTTAATAAATATACTGTCGGCATTTCACTTTTTCTGGCGGTTATTTTACTGGGTGGACTGGGGTATTTTACAAAGGACCGCTGGGTTGATAACACCCTTGCCATCGAAGTTGCATATTCTTATAAACCCATTGATCAACTTAATTTTCGACCATTGCCTAATGGAGGGGTCCTGCGCTCGGGCGATTATTATCAAATCCAGTTTACGCCTAGGGAAAATGGCTACGTCTATATTTTCCAAATTGATAGCGGCGGAGGAATTTACCACCTGTTCCCAACCGACAATAACCATCTTTCGCAAGCGGCGGTCAACGCCAATCCCGTGCAGGGCGGGATAACCTACTTTGCGCCAGCCCACGATGAAGCGTTCCAGCTCGACGATCAAATTGGTCAGGAACAAATCCACGTTCTGGCTTTCCAGAATCGCAATACTGAGTTGGAGGACGAATATGCGACGCTTGCTGAAGCGCGTCGCTTGCAGGACCCTTCGCAAATCCAGGAGGCGCAAGCCCGGTTGACCGAGCGCTTGCAGAACGCCCGGGAAGGCGCCGTGCCGGTGTTAAATTTCAAACATACAGCGAGAGGCAGTCATGACTTATAAGACCCGTTGGTTAAATCCCTTGCCATTAATTCTTGGCGGTTTGTTGCTAGGCGGCGCTGGCGTTGTTAGTGCAACCGAGTCCGCATCTGACACGGACCTGACCACTCGAGGACCGGCTGGAACGGTCAAAATCACCCCTCAACCGGGTAGCACAACGCCGAAACCCGCATCCATAACGACCCAACCTGATACCAAACCTTTAAATTTTAAAGTTAATTATGTTTATCGTCCCGGTGGCCAGGGGGCTTTGAAGCCACTGGTCGAGGGGAGTGTGTTGAATTCCGGCGATCATTACAAAATCCAGTTCACTCCCGAGGAAAACAGTTATGTTTATATCTTCCAGGTTGATAGCAGCAAGGCTATCTTTCAGCTCTTCCCCATGCGCGATTTTGGAGGCGTCAGAGTTGATAACTTCAATCCAGTGAAAGCCGGCGTTACTTATCACCTGCCCGTCAAGGATAAATCCTTTCAGCTTGATAATAATGTCGGTTCGGAAAGCATTCTCTTTCTGGCGTTCCGACAACGCAATCAGGCGCTGGAAGAGCAATATGAAGCGTTAATCAAGGCCCGGATGTCAAAGGATAAAACCACAGCGGATAGTGTGGAGACCGCCATAAAAAGCAATTTCAAAACCCGGGGACTGGCGGGTATTGTGGATGATCCTCAGAAAAAAACGGCTACGGTGCCGTGGACATCATCCGAGTCGTTTACCGTGCCGGTTCAGCATTTAAACAACCTGTGCGCCGACTGCATTAGCATGATCACTTTTGAGCATCGTTAAGGAAAAACCGATGAGCAATTAGCGTGGCGTCACCGTCATGACGCTGCGATCCCCGCTGGTTTCCAGCATCTCGATGCGCTCAATCCAGGCTCCTCGCCCTTGCACCATGATCAGGGTCAGGTATTCGGCGACTTGCGAATCGCGCGGCATTAACCGCAGATTCCAGCTGGCTAGGTCGCCGGTGAATTCCAGCCGATAATGCTCTTCCAGTGCGGCCTGGTCGCCGCCCTGGGTAGCGCGCACGGCTTCTACGAAGGCGCGCAATTGTGGATGCCCGTTCAGGTTAAAATCCCGGCGGCCCTGGCCAGGCATTTCAATGGTCAGCCAGTCGCCGTCGGCCTGGAAATCTTCCGGTTGTGGCTCCAGGGTTTGTTTCCGTAAATAGGAGGGGGCGCGGTAGTAAAGTACACCATGTGTAACCAGTGGTTCTTGGAGCATGGCCAGGATTTTCTCCTCCCGAAAGGCGGCTTCGACGGATGACGCCGCCGCCAGCGCCGCCATGACTTGGGATAAAACGCGGTCATTGGCAAGAGATGTCAGCGGTTGCCATAATTGCCATAACAGGAGCAGGAATAGCCAACGCTTCATGGGTATTTCCCATTCGGTTGCGGCACAATGGTGACGCGGGCTTTGGCCAGCAACCGGCCTGCACTGCTAATTTGGATGACGTAGATGCAATGGGCAGCCTCACCGAGTAGCCGGCGGGCAGTGACTTCCAGCGGCGCAGCGTTTTCATCCAGTTCAGCCACAAACCAGCGCGCATCGCGCAAGGCCGCCAGATAACCTGGCGACGCGATTTCCCCGGCGGCGTTGGCGCGCAAACCGCCATGAACCGCCGCTGCCTGGGCTCCATACTCGAAGGCCGCCACTGCCGACAATCGCCCGCGCCGACGTAGCGGATTTGCTGAATCGCGATGGGTATCCGTGACGCATTGAATCGAGTCATCATCCCAGTCGATGACTGCATCGAGCAAGCACATGGCGCCAGTGTGCGGAATCAGTTCCTGGATGCGGACTTTGTCGATCAGCATGAATCCACCTGTAATTCGAGTCCAAGGCCAGGTAAATAGGGCAATGTGATCCGTCCAGGCTGGCGTATGGCGATGCGATGCAGTAAGGGTAAACAGCGCGCGGCTGGATTGCTCAACCGCAAGAGCTCTATCGCGGAATGAACCATTGAGTCTACCGCGCCTGATTGAATGCGCCATTTCTGCAAGCGGGCCAGGCTGCCGGTCAACGCTTCAGATCCCAGCAGCAACGCTACGCCAAATGGCGCTGATACCGCCCGGAATGGTTGCAGGTCCAGCGGCGGAGGCGTATCGAAAGCCACCAGCAATACGGTCCGGCTTTCGACCTGCACCAATGCGACAGCATCCAGCAGGCCAGCAGCGAATGAGGCATCGTAAGCGCCGATGCTGGATACCGGTTCCTGCGAGTTTGCGGCAATGGCCCAGTAACCTAATGGCGCATTGTGAACCGAATTGTTGAAGTGATTCGGTGAAATCGGGCGCCCCGGTTCAATCAATGCCCGGCACAGGGCATCCAGGGCTTCAGTATTGCCGCCGGAACAGGCAAATACTGCGCTGCAGGAGCTGGTATCGATCCCAACCTGATCGAGCGCTTCAGTAGCGGCTTGCAGAGCCAGGCGAACCGTTGACGACGCGCGGCGTGCTTCGTTGCGCGGTAGTCGCAACCGGTTAAAGCGCAGGGGTTCATCCGGTTGATACGGAGTCAGGCCAGCCAGTACGGATTGACCAGTGAGCCAATCGGACAGACCCGGCGCGCAGAGGCCAATACTGTTCAGGAATACGGCCATATTTCAGGTAATCCTGGTCAAACTGTGGCGATTTCGTGTCCAGCGCGCCCAGAATCGACCCACTTCGTACCAGTGCAAATAACCTGCTTCCAGCGCCAGTCGCCACAGCGTTAATGGATGAAGACTCCAGCGATCTTCCGCAGCGCACAATACCGGGCGTAAACCCAGACCCTGCGCCAAGGTCCCGCTACGCGCCAAATGGTAGCGACTGGTGACCAGAACAAACGGATGGGTCTTATTTTCCCCAAGTAGTTGCCGCGCGCGGCGCAAATTGTCCAGGGTGTGCAGGGATTGATCTTCGATGGCCAGGGCGGCAGCGGGTAGGCCCATGGCTACAAGAAATTGCCGACCCCGTTCGGCTTCGCTGACGCTGCCGCCGGTCAAGCCGCCAACCAGCAGAATGCGCCGCCGGGGATCAGTATGGTATAGAGCAGCCGCGCGCTCCAACCGGCAGGCATACTCATCAGACACTTGATCCTGTTGCAGGCGCGCTCCCAGCACCACGACCCAGTCGTTTTCGGCAACTTGAGCAGGGGTGCGCCGGGCAATTTGCCAAACCCGGTGGAATAGCCACAATCCACTCAGTCCTAATGTCGCCAATAGCAACACATTTGATAGCAGCAAGGTTCCCAGACCATCCCAACCCATGGCCAATTGCCGGGCGAAGCGTTGCGGCCGCGGCGGGCGCTCTCCATACCCATTCTCTTCCGCAAGTCCGGCGGGCGCTTCCTGCCAGTAGTCGTAGAAATTGAACCAGTTATAGGGCGCATCGCGGGCGTAATGCTCCAGTCGATCCGCGTAGCGCTGCACCCAAAAACCCAGTTGTTCCTGACGATGGCGTCGGTCCAGAGTGATCCGTTCAGCCAGCAACTCGAAATGTATCTGGTAACGATTGCCGCCCTGGTAAAGACCAAAGCACAGGATAACCGGACAACCGGCCAGCGCGGCGAACAGGATAGGGGCTACCGGTAAAGCGACCTGCTGGCTAAAAAATTGGCAATGCGCGGCTTTCTCGCCCGGCGCGACCCGATCGCCCAGCACGCCGACCAGATACCCCTGTTCCACGCTTTCCTGAACCTTAATCAGGGTTTCCGGTCCGCCGATCGGGATGATGGTTTGCGCCAGCGCTGGATTGAGCGCATCAAGCAATTGGGTCATGGCCGGGTTATGGCGGGTGTTCATCAAAATCCGGATCGGAAAATGCCGCAAGTGCAAGCCGATGGCCCGCAGGGCTTCAAAACTGCCCAGGTGAGAACCAAGTAGAAGGCAGCCTCGACCAGACGCTGCCTGATCCAGAATCCATTGACTGCCAAAAATTTCCATTTCGAAGTCATTCAATCGTCCGGTCAAAAAATAGACCCGATCCAGGATCGTCGCGGCAAAGCAGTGAATATGGCGAAACTGCTCGCGCCAGCCGGGTTCGCATCCCAGCGCCCGACGCAGAAAAAGCCGCGAACCGCGTCGCGCCTCGCCGGCAGTTGCTAAAAAATACAGCGTGATGGGATATAGAAGAGTACGGCCCGCCGAGCGACCCAGATGTAGGGCGATCCAGCGGATCAGTCGCAAAGTCCATCCGCTGCCGCGTTCCGGCAATTGTCCCCATTGCCGACTCATAAGCGACTCATGGCAGATAGCGCCCAAACGAATGCGGGGTGCTAGTGAACACGACGTTCAGCGATATGCGCGCTCAAAGCCCGTAACGAAGCAAACACCCGTTGATTTTGCTGCTCGTCAGAGCGCATTTGAAAACCATAGATTTTGCTGATCGCCAGCGCCAACTCCAGCGCATCAATGGAGTCCAACCCTAACCCTTCATTAAACAAGGGTTCCCCGGGCGCAATATCTTCCGGTTTGATGTCTTCGAGGCGCAAGGTCTCAACCAGCAAACGGGCGACCTCTAATTCGAATGGCGAAAGGGCTTCCAAACTCATTTTCCCTCCGGGAACCTTATTAAAACAGGATCGTTTCGAGCGTGTAGAAGGTTGTTAATTTGATCACAAACTATATCATGCCTTGCAGTGAAAATTGGCGATAGCTCGGCTGGG
>JAGRHM010000425.1 GCA_020445005.1 Candidatus Competibacteraceae bacterium
TTCGACCGTTTCCAGGGCGCGGCGCTGGCGAACTCATGTATCAGGTCTTGAATGAATCGCCGCAGCAAGCCACGCGGCTCAATTCTCGATTACCGCCAGAGCTGGACGCCTTGTTTGACAAGGCGCTGGCAAAATTCCCTGATGCGCGATTTCAGGATGCCGATGAATTTATCCGGGCGCTGGAGAAGTTGCGGTTGGTGGAGCGCGAAATTGCTGCTGATGGCTCCACAGTTATACGGGTGGAGCCGGTGCGCGCACCGGAGTCGCCCTCGCAACTGTCCCAGGTGTTGCCAGGCTGGGATGCAACCCTATTGGCTCAGGCTGAACGTTTGCTGGTTGAAATCCTGGGTCCGGTCGCGCGCCTACTGGTCCGCAAAACCGCACAACAGGTCGGCAGCCCGAAGGAACTGGCGGAAAAGCTGGCTGAAGCGATACCTGGCGAGCAGGATCGCTTGCTGTTTCAGCGCCGGATGCGGGGAGTCATTGGCGGCACCATGACCGGTACGGCAGCCGGTAGTCAGGGAACCTCTTTGACCGGTGGTAGTCAGGTTAGCGCTTCAATGGGACCATTCGATCAGAACTTCCTGGAGAGTGTCCGGCGCGATCTGGCGGTGTATCTGGGACCCATCGCCAAATTGCTGATCAAGCAGACTGCTGGTAAAGCAAATACGCCGCAGGAATTGTATCAGCGGTTAGCTGAACATATTCCGACCGCCGCCGACCGGGCTGCCTTTCTTAAGCGCGCACCGGATGCGGGATGATTATTTATGTTTTCATCAAATACTTACTACTGTAGGAGCCCGCTTGAGCGATTTTACGCGCTATCGCCGGCAAGCCGACTCCCACAATCAATAAGTTGATTTTTGCACACTCTCTCAGGCCACTTTCGCCCGAGCGCGTTGTATCTTGATAATCAACCCCAGAATCAGGAACGCGGGAATCCACAACCACTCTTTGTGCGGCTGATCCAGCGGTACGAGCACCCCATGAATGGTTTGGTCAAACGCCAGTCCCGCCGCTTCGGCTGTGCTGCCGAAAGTCACATTATCGATGAGCAATTTGCCATCATTCTCGATCAATTCGAGTCCCGTATTCCGTAAGCGATCTTCACCAGTCTCGCCCTTGCCTATGGGCAAGATAGCCACGAAACTGCGCGGTTTGCCCACCTCGTCAACCCCATCGATATGCAAACGGATCTCGGTGCCGGGGGCCATTTCATCTGCTTCCTTCATCAATTCGGTCGGCGCCAGTTCCTGATAGGGCGGCGAAATCATATCCATCCAGAATCCAGGGCGAAACAGAGTGAAAGCAATCAGCAGCAGCAGGGCCGATTCGTAAAAGCGACTCCTGGAGAAGAAATAACCCTGCATGGCGGCGGCGAACAGCAACATGGCGATCGTGGCCACGATAAAAACGCCAATGCCATGAATCCAGTCGACGTTGATCAACAACAAGTCGGTGTTGTAAATGAACAGGAAAGGCAGGATGGCTGTTCGCAGACTGTAAACAAACGCGACAATGCCCGTCCGGATCGGATCGCCTCCGGAAATCGCCGCAGCGGCAAAAGAGGCTAGACCGACCGGCGGCGTTACGTCCGCCATGATGCCAAAGAAAAACACAAACAGATGGACCGCGATGAGAGGCACAATCAATCCAGACTGTTCCCCCAGAGTGACAATCACCGGCGCCAGCAGCGAGGAAACTACAATGTAATTGGCCGTGGTGGGCAAGCCCATGCCCAGAATCAGGCTCAGTACGGCAGTGAGAACCAGCATTAGCAGAATATTGCCGAGGGACAGAATTTCCACCAGGTCCGCCAGCACCAAGCCAACGCCGGTTTGCGACACCGCGCCGACGATGACGCCGGCTGTGGCGGTAGCGATGCCAATGCCGATCATATTGCGAGCGCCGACGATCAAGCCTTCAAGCAAATCGTTGCCGCCACGCCGGACTTGTGCTCCAAAGTCGCTCTGGCCGCGAAACAGCGCAAACAACGGTCTTTGGGTCAACAAAATAAACATCATTAGCACCGATGCCCAGAAGGCGGACAAGCCTGGGGACAACCGTTCTACCATCAGGCACCAAACCAGCACGATGACGGGCAGGATGAAGTGCAGGCCGGATTTCACGGTCGGCCCGACTTCGGGTAGACGGATCACCGGGGCATTTGGATCGTCGATCTCCAGCTCGGGATAGCGCGAACCGACCCAAACCAGCGCCACGTAAACGATCAGTAACAATGCTGAAATCACCCAGGTCGCCGCATCGCCTAACGCTGGCTTCAGCCAGCCAATCCCGTAATAAACCGCCATAGCCAGAATCGCCGTGATAATAAAACCGAATAACGTACCGATCAGGCGCTGCATCCAGGGTTTCACCACGCCGGGCCGAGGCAAACCCTGCATGTTAGCCTTCAAGGCTTCCAGGTGAACGATATAAACCAGGGCGATATAGGAAATGATTGCCGGGATGAAGGCATGTTTGATGACTTCAAGATACGAAATACCGACGTACTCCACCATGAGGAACGCGGCGGC
>JAGRHM010000426.1 GCA_020445005.1 Candidatus Competibacteraceae bacterium
GGGACGAAGAATAAAGTGCAAATCCTCGGTCTGTATAACTATTGGATTTTCATCGTATTGATGATGTGCGGTTTTTACGTAGTCATCTCACGGGGCAATCTGGTCAAGAAACTGGTGGGTCTGAATGTCTTTCAGACTTCAGTGTTCATCCTCTATATCAGCATGGGTAAGATTATCGGTGGCACTGCGCCGATCATCGTTGACCGGGATGTGGTGTACAGCAACCCGATTCCGCATGTATTGATTCTGACCGCCATCGTCGTCGGCATCGCGACCACTTCGCTGGGTCTGGCGCTGGTCGTGCGCATTAATGAAGCTTACGGCACGATCGAAGAAGACGAAATCCATGATCAGAGTGAGGAAGAGGCCCTGTGATCGACCATCTTCCCGCTTTGCAAATCGTTATTCCCCTGGTCGCAGCGCCATTGTCGGCGCTGTTCCGTCCCGGCCGGGCCGTTTGGCTGCTGGCCATGACCGCTTGTGGGCTTTGCCTGCTGATTGCCAGCTTGCTGCTTCAGCAGGTGCTGACGCAAGGCGTCATTTCCTATCCGATGGGCAGTTGGCCCGCGCCCTGGGGGATTGAATATCGGATTGACGCCGCTAATGCCTTCGTGTTGCTGATCGTGGCGGGGATTGGCGCGGTCGTCATGGCGTTCGCCCGCTTTATCGTCGAACAGCGCATTCGTCTGCCTGAATATAAGCAACCCTGGTTTTATACCGCCTACCTGCTGTGCCTGACCGGTCTACTGGGCATCACTATCACCGGCGACGCCTTCAACGTATTTGTATTCCTTGAAATCTCTTCGCTGTCCAGCTATGTGTTGATCAGTTTGGGCCGCGATCGCCGCGCGCTGACCGCCTCTTATCAGTATCTGATCATGGGCACCATTGGCGCGACCTTTATTTTGATTGGCATCGGTCTGCTGTATGTCATGACCGGCACCTTGAATATGATGGATTTGGCGGCGCGTATTCCCGCAGTAGCTGATACTCGCACCATCCGGGCCGCTTTTGCCTTTCTGACCATCGGGGTCAGCCTGAAACTGGCGTTGTTTCCCCTGCATCTTTGGTTGCCCAACGCTTACGCCTACGCGCCTTCCGCCGTAACGGCTTTTCTCGCAGCGACCGCTACGAAAGTTGCGGTTTATGTGCTGCTGCGGTTTTTCTTTACCATTTTTGGCGTTGATTTCTCGTTTGGGACCATGCGTCTGGATCTGGTGTTGCTACCGCTGGCGTTGGTCGGGATTTTCAGCGCTTCGGTAGTAGCGATTTTCCAGACTAACGTCAAGCGGATGCTGGCCTATTCCAGCGTGGCTCAGATTGGCTACATGATCCTGGGCATCAGTCTGGTGTCGGTGACAGGGTTGACCGCGACGATCAGTCATTTGTTTAACCATGCCCTGATGAAAGGTGCGTTGTTCATGGCTCTCGGTTGCGTGTCATTCCAGATCGGTTCGGCTCAACTGAATCGGATGGCCGGGGTTGGGCGGGCCATGCCCTGGACGATGGGCGCTTTCGTAGTCGGCGGCCTGAGCCTGATTGGCGTACCGCTGACCGCCGGCTTCGTGAGCAAGTGGTATTTAATCGTCGGCGCGCTGGAAAAGGGCTGGTGGCCGGTTGCAGTATTGGTGTTGGTTACGTCATTGCTGGCCGTGGTTTATATTTGGCGAGTAGTGGAAGCCGCCTATTTCAAGCCAGCGCCGGAAGGTCATGTCGTCAGTGAAGCACCGTTACCGCTGTTGATTCCAACCTGGGCGCTGGCGCTAGCGAATCTGTACTTTGGATTGGAGACTTCTATTAATGCCGGGATTGCTCGGAAGGCGGCGGAGATGCTGCTGGGCGTGGGGCCTTAAGAGACTGTCATAATCCCTTTAAATTTCTGAAAGGTAGATTTCCGTGCAAAGACTGACCCCACAAGGGCAGAAAATTATTGAAGATCTGGCGCAACGTTACGGCGTCAGCACCGATGCGGTGTTGAATATGTTGGACGCCGTCATGGCGGGCAATGGATCGATGGCGCAGTTTAGTCATCCGGAACTCGGCGGATCGGGACAGTGGATGCAAGGCGGCATGACCATGGTCGGCGATATGTTCAATAACGCGCTGAAATTCAAGGTTGACGGACTCTGTAGCGAATTGTCGCAGTTATTGGCGCAGTCATTGTCCTTTTTTGCGCCCGCCAGTTACCAATCCCAAAGTCAGGGCAGTCTGCAATACGCCAACCCCGAGGTCAGTCTTTTTGTTGCAGGCAGCCAATCCTCCGGTCAATGGTGGCCAGCGGATTTGGGCATACCCAGTACGGCCGGCGCTCAGAATTCCGTGCGCTATGCCTGGTTCCCGGCAACCCGACGGCTGGCGATTGAGGTTAACGGTCAAGTCACGATTTACGACACTCTGGATCATCAGATCAGCGGTGTTTCCCAGCAGCAAAGCGGCGATGCCTCAGTAACATTCACCAGCCAATACGGGTTGGTTTCGTTATTTAGTCTGCCGGTCGTGTCACCGGAGCGTGGCGCGCCTTGGGTTGAAACCTCCACCTTAGCAAGCGAACCGTCTCCTTCTGTTGCCCAGGATACTGTCAATGTTGCGGCTGGGGAGGACATCCTGGGAACGATTGAGCGTCTGGCAAAACTGCACAAGAAGGGCATTCTTTCCGAACAGGAATTCACGGCAAAAAAAGCGGAGTTGTTAAGCCGATTGTGATGTCGTCATTTACACCGTTAACGCCCGCTTAATCCCCCCGGGGCCCCTTTTAAGTGAAGAGGGGACTGGGCGTTGGTGCATAAATAAACTGAGGGCGATATTTTCCCCTCTCTGTTTTTTCAAGACAGAATAGCCCTGCAGGGGACGGAAACGGGCATACCGAGGTCGGTCATGACATTCAAGGCGGCCACTCGGACCTGCACCGCCGTGACCTGGGTTTCGA
>JAGRHM010000427.1 GCA_020445005.1 Candidatus Competibacteraceae bacterium
ATGTCGTTGATGTCGAATTGCAATATCTCTATAACGACGGCGAATATTGGCATTTCATGGATCAGCAGAGCTTTGAACAGGTCACCGCCGATGCCAACGCGGTCAGCAACGCTGCCCAATGGCTGAAGGAAGAAGCGATTTGCCAGGTCACGCTGTGGAACGGTGTTCCTCTGAGCGTAGCGCCTCCCAATTTCGTCATCATGACCATTGTCGAAACCGATCCCGGCTTGCGTGGCGATACCTCTGGCGGCGGCGGTAAGCCAGCAACCCTGGAAACGGGCGCGGTCGTCCGGGTGCCCTTATTCGTGCAAAGCGGCGAAGTCATCAAGGTGGATACTCGAACCGGTGAATATGTGTCACGGGTCAAGGAGTAGACGCCTGACTATGCCCGCTAACAGCCTCTTGCCCATTCTACGCCTGCGCGCCCAGTTACTGGCCCAGATCCGCGCATTCTTTGCGGCGCGAGGCGTGCTGGAGGTGGAAACGCCCCTGTTGTCGGCAGCGGCGACCACTGATCCGCATCTGGCCAGTTTTGCCACGGTGTATTCAGGACCGGGGCCGCGCTATGGGCAACCACTGTACCTGCATACGTCTCCTGAATTTCCTATGAAACGTCTGCTGGCGGCGGGCAGCGGTTGTATCTACCAGATTGCCCGGGTGTTGCGTGATGGCGAGGCCGGGCATCGTCATAATCCTGAATTCACCCTTCTGGAATGGTACCGGGTTGGTTTTGATCATCATCGGCTGATGAACGAGGTTGCAGATCTGGTAACGGAGTTACTGGCGAATCGGTTACCGTTGACAGAGCCCGAATGGTTGAGTTATTGGGAATTGTTTGAGCGCCACCTTGGCCTCGACCCACATCAGGCGACGGTTGTAGAGCTGGCGGCGGTCGCAGAACGACAAGGGGTCTCCATTCCCCCAAGAATGCCGGTGCAGGAGGTCGATCCCTGGCTGGATTTGTTATTGACTCACTGTCTTGAACCCTATCTCGGTCAGGGGCGATTATGCTTTGTTTACGACTATCCCGCTTCACAAGCGGCGCTGGCCCGGTTGCGACCGGGCAATCCGCTGGTAGGTGAGCGGTTTGAGTTGTATCTGAATGGCATTGAACTAGCGAATGGTTTTCACGAATTAGGCGATGCTGTTGAACAACGCCGCCGATTTGCAGCGGAAAATGCGACGCGCCAGATGCGGGGATTACCGGTTATGCCCCTCGATGAGAATCTGCTGGCAGCACTGGAAAGCGGATTGCCAGACTGCGCTGGAGTCGCGCTGGGCTTTGATCGGCTGGTCATGCTGGCGGCGGGTAAGGAGACCTTGGCCGAAGTATTGGCGTTTCCATTTGAGCAGGCTTAGGTCTTGCGAAAAACCGCCTTTGTGATCTGCTTGATGATGGAGTCATGTTTACATGTGGGGAATGAGACCCAAAGGGATTAAGGAGCTGATGACAACTTACTCTGATGTCCTTGTTGCATCCGACTACGTGGTGTGTGCGATTCTGCGCAAAGTTGCTGATGTCTTCAACGTCGAGCTGCTCTGGGAACGGGTGCGGAGCGACCAGGAAGGCGTGTGCCTCATGGAAGCGCTCAAGCGCCATCCCCGCACGCCCCGCGCTCGTCAACGCAAGGAAACCCGCTATAGCCAGATTATCATCCGGATTCCGGAACGCGATTACATCCGTGATGACCGGTTGGAGGACAGCTTCGGGCGGCGCACATTATTACGCGAGTTGCGACGTCTGCATGAGCAGGAACTGGGTCGCTATCTGGCCGAGGATGCGGTGATTCGTTACCGGGTGGAACCCGATACGGGTTTGCGGCCCGGCGAGGTGCAATTTCTATTTGGTCGGGCGATTTCCATCCCAGCCGATGGCGAAACCCCATTATTCCGCATCGATGCGGCGACGGATGGGCAAAGTGAATGGCGGCAACTGGGGTTCATTTATCCTGGTCAGCGCTTGACCTTGCTGAACGGTGACCGACGCGCTAGCAGTATTGCCGTACAAACCTGGCCCTTTATGAGTGGCGAATCCGTACTATTGATGTTGCGGCCTGGGCCGCCAGTCACCGTCGATGTGGTGGCGGAACCGCCAGCATATCTGACTGTAACCGGGGACGGTAGCGGCCGCTTTCTGACGCGCGACCGCCGAGGCCGCGGCCTACGGTTGTGGATCGCGCCATTGGTCGCGGACCGCGAAGCATTCATCGCGCAGGAACCGGTTATTCAACAGGAGCCACGTTCTGCGCAACCCAAACAGAAGCAGCGGGAACCCGTGGTTGCGCCCAAAAAGGAAACGTCAGAATCAGCTCTGGAATCCACGAAGTATGTCAATTTACCGAATGAGAGCTATCCTCGGACAGACCCTTGGGGGCGTCGCGAACCGGTTTTCGGCATCCCATTCGATCTTGAAAAATCTTCCGCGCCTGGAGAGGGTGAAGATAAGGGTGATGAGCCGGAAACTCCCCTGGAATCCGCTGCTCCGTCCCCTTCACTACCGTTGCCGGCACCGGCGGGAGACCA
>JAGRHM010000428.1 GCA_020445005.1 Candidatus Competibacteraceae bacterium
ATTCAGAATAGTTGAGGCACTAGTCCTCCTCTGCAGCGGCGGCTGGATCTTCGCCCAGCGCATCGCGCAGACACACGGTCAGCGTATCCAGAGTGTACGGTTTCTGTAGAAAGCCACACAACCGCTTGCCCGCGAAACGCGGTGCAATTTCCGTTTCCGTGTAACCACTGGTCATCACCACGCGGACTTTCGGATTAATTCGCCGCAATTGCCGGAATGCTTCCTCACCATCCATATAAGGCATCGTCAAATCGAGCAATACCAGCACAATATCCTCACTTCGCGTCTCGTACAGCTCCAGAGCCTCCTGACCGTCAGTGGCGACCAGCGTCTGAAAACCGATGCGCTCCAACATCCGGGTGCCCAGCGAACGAACCGATTCCTCGTCATCCACCAGCAAAACGGTGCCGACGCCCTTCCAATCGCCAGACTTCACGCTGGGCTGGACCGCGGGCGCCCGTTTCTCCTGAACAGCGGGGAATAAAACTTTGAAGGTCGTTCCCCGTCCCGGCTCGCTATACACCCGCAGCGTCCCCCGATGTCCCCGCACAATACCCAGCACTGCGGAAAGACCCAGACCGCGACCCGTGAACTTGGTGGTAAAGAACGGCTCGAAAATGCGGCGCTGAGTTTCATGGTCCATGCCACAACCGGTATCGGAAATTTCCAGCCAGACATAGGTTCCTTCAGAAAGGTTCTCATCCAGGTAGCCTTCGGCCAGATAATCATGAGGGCATTCCATGATGCCGGTCGAAACCGTAACTACCCCACTACGCTCACCAATCGCTTCCGAGGCGTTAATCACCAGGTTCATAACCACTTGGCGAATCTGACTGGGATCGCCGCGCATCGGCGGTAATGATTCCTTCAGATTCAGGTTCAAAATCGCTTTCTTGGAAATCGATGCTTTGAAGAGCGAGATCATCTCTCCAATGAGATCATCAAGTCGGATATTTTCAATGATAAACCGACCCTTGCCTGAATAAGCCAGCATCTGCCGACACAGTTCAGCAGCGCGCAATGAGGTTTTCTCAATCGCCCGCAGGCTATCGTGAGCTGGAGACAAAGGCGGCAGTTCGTCCAGCGCCAGGCTCGCATTGCCCAGAACAATGGTCAGGAGATTATTGAAATCGTGAGCGATGCCGCCGGCCAATACCCCTAGGCTCTCCAGTTTCTGGGTTTGCTGCATCTGGCGCTCCAGTTGCAAGCGCTTATCTTCAGCCCATTTACGTTCGGTAATATCGGTAACCGCCAATAACAACAACGAGTCATTCTTTTCGCGACGTCCCTCCAAAGGCGTGCTGAACACCGCGCCTTCCATCTGCGCATAAAAAGCCGGACCCTGCGCCCGCAGAATAAGCGCCTCCAGACTTTTACCGGTTGGACTTCTGAACAGCGCCCGATACCGCGCCAGGAATACGCCGCGGTCATCCCCCTCCATACACTCCGAGAAAGGATTGTCGATGAGCTGATTCCGGTGCCGGTTCACCATTCGGCAAAAAGTCTCATTCACTTCATGAATCAATCCCACTTCGTCCAACACCAGATAACCGACGGGGGCGCGGTGAAACAGCAAGGAAAATTGATTTCGAGACTGCTCCAGATCGGCCATGATGCGGCGCAACTCTTCATTCTGAATCTCCAGTTCGATTTGATGGACCTGGAGTTCATGAACCAGCCGGCGGGCATCCTCGACCGAAAGCTCCGGCATCTCCGGCTGACGCCGAGCGGCGCTGGCTTCCGCCTTTTCCCTGAGAATTCGGGCCCGGTCTTTCTCGTCCTCGGTCATATCGTCTATTCACCTTATTGTTGATTAGCTGTTTCCACATTCGGCTCCCGCGAATCCCGCAGCTCGCGTCGGACTGCGGCCAATTCATGCATGGCGTCGACCATCTCGGTCATGTCATTGAAAGTGGCGTAAACCTGAAAGGGTTTGCTCTCACCGGGCCTGAATAAGGGAATCGCGCTGATGCGCAGCCAGCGCGTTTGATCTCGTTGTGGATTGAAAATCCCCATCAACACGCCGGTAACGGCTTGACCTGTTCGCAACGCCATCATGGATGGATGCTGATCGCCGGGAAATTCCGAACCATCTTCGCGAATCGCTTGCCACCGTGGATCCATCGAAGTCCGGCCATCCATCTCATCGACCGTCAAACCTAAAATTTTCACTGCGGCTGGATTCGCCGAGATGATTTCACCATCGGTATTTTGATACACCACACCTTCAACCATGGTGTTAAACAATTGGCGATACCGCTCTTCGCTAACGCGGATCTGCTCCGCAGCGCGTTTACGGCTGGACAAATCCAGCGCGGTGAAAGTAGCGCCCTCATCAGGATTGGCCGGATTCACTGGCGATGAGCTCAACAATACTGGAAACAGGCCGCCATCCTTGCGCTGCCACTCCGACTCGACCGAGCCGACGCCATGCTCACGGATTTGAGTGCATTTTTCACGGCCCACATACTCAAATTCCTCGTTTGAGGGATACAGCAGGCGCGAACTTTGACCCACCAGCTCCTCGCGAGAATAGCCGACCATTCGGCACATCTGGTCATTGACCTCTACGAAAGTCCGGTTAATAACCTGGCCAATACCGACGGGCGCCGCGCGATACAGGCTGGATAAACGGTCTCCCATATCTGAGAGCGCATTTTGTGTAGTCTTAAGTAAACCGATATCGATAAAGGTCAATATGACTCCTGACACGGCGCCAATGCCCACTTGGTAGGGCAAAACGCGCATCAGAAACCATGAGCCATCCTGAGTGCGCACTTCCCGTTCCTGCTCCACGGCGCTGCGCGCGACCTCGTCAATCAATTCAAACAAATCCAACTTAACCAGATCATACATGAGGTGATTTACTGGACGCCCCAGATCGCTGTCCAATATCTTGAAAATGCGGCGGATTTCCGGGGTAAACCGACGGACGGTCATATTCTCGTCCAGGAACAGGGTACCGATCCGGGTGCTGGCCATCAAATTATCCAGATCGTTGTTCAGTTCAGTCAGCTCAATGATCTTGCTCTGGTATTCGGCATTAACCGTGTGCAGCTCCTCATTGACCGACTGCAGCTCCTCATTAGTGCTTTGTAGTTCCTCATTGCTGGCCAGCAGCTCTTCGTTAGTCGCCTGCAGCTCTTCGTTGGAGGTCTCTAGCTCTTCAATCGTCGCTTGCAGGTTTTCACGGGAAAACTGCAGTTCCTGCTCCAGGTCATGAATGCGCTGTTCGGCTTCTTCAGTGACATTGTAAACCTGCGTTTCATCGGCAACCGCTTCCTTGGATTGCTGAGCAGTTTCTTCGATGAACACCGCCGCCAGCAAGTCCTGGCCCTTTTTACCAGGCAAAGGCCGAATACGGATTTGCACGGTCTTTGGTTCATTGTTCCAC
>JAGRHM010000429.1:0-2158 GCA_020445005.1 Candidatus Competibacteraceae bacterium
TGATTCTCGACCGGTTATGCGCGGGACCGGGCGTGGCGCTGGGTAAACTGGATCAGGGGTTTTTTCGG
The DNA here is from genome assembly GCA_020445005.1 of Candidatus Competibacteraceae bacterium. Taxonomy (GTDB): domain Bacteria; phylum Pseudomonadota; class Gammaproteobacteria; order Competibacterales; family Competibacteraceae; genus UBA2383. The sequence continues at coordinate 69 of JAGRHM010000429.1, forward strand.
GATATTCGCCAGCGGTTTCCCGTGCTGGAGCATCGGCGACCCGGAATGGATCAGGGCATAAATGGTGACTGCAATCCGTAATGCTCAGTGGATCGCCGGATTCGCCGTAAGCTCCAGACAGGCGATTGATCAACAGCGTCCATGACCACCCCGACTGACATTGCGGCGTTTATCGCGTTCTGGCGTGACAGCTCGCTCAAGGAGCGCAGTGGCGCACAGGGGCATTTCATCGCGCTCTGCCGGTTGCCGCGCATTGCATCCCCGACCGAGGCAGACCCGCATGGCGACTGGTTCACGTTCAAGAAGGGCGCGAAGAAAACCGGCGGCGGCGATGGTTGGGCTGATGCGTGGCGGCGGCATTGCTTCGCCTGGGAATACAAGGGCAAGCATCGGGATTTGAACACGGCGCTGCGCCAGTTGCAGCAGTACGCCTTGGAGCTGGAAAACCCGCCCCTGTTCATCGTTTCCGATCTGGAGACGATCGAGATTCACACGAATTTTTACAATACAGTCAATGTCTTCCACCGCTTGACCCTGGACGATCTGACCGATTCCGCGCAGTCCAATCTGCTGAAATGGGCGTTTCTGGAGCCGGATCGTCTGCAACCGGCCCGCATGTCATCTATAGTCAAACCGTTTTTAGATAATTTACAAATTTTTAATTAATTACAAATACTTATTATTGAAAAATCGATTAACATAAAACTGTTTGACTATACACAAATTTAGTGCGACAGGTACAACGAATTATAGTCAAACAGTTTTTTATTAGTTAATATTTCTACTTTGTCAGATTACATGCATGTATTTGACTCATAAAGTTTTATCAATTTCACCCATTTGGTGTAAATTTTATCTAAATCAACAGGTTGTGTTTTAATCTGACAAAGTAGAATTGATGGCAATAAGCAAACCGTTTGACCCAGTAGTTACAAAAAGTCATTGCTTGCTGCACTGCAATATAATTCAGGGTATAATTAAAGCCGCTTGAATTCACTTTCGGAGCGGCCATGTCCAAACAACATCCCATTATCGCCATTACCGGCTCGTCCGGGGCTGGCACCTCAACGGTCCGGGTCGCGATGGAACACATTTTCCGGCGAGACGGGATCAATGCTGCGATTGTCGAAGGTGACAGCTTTCACCGTTACAATCGCGAGGAGATGCAACGGCAGGTTGAATTGGCGTTGCAGGAAGGGCGCAATTTTAGCCACTTCGGTCCCGAGGGTAATTTATTTGACCGGTTGGAATCCCTGTTCATGGAATACAGCGAACGGGGAACCGGGTTGCGGCGCTATTATCTCCATGATCAGGCGGAAGCCGATCGCTACGGCCAGAAGCCCGGCATTTTTACGCCCTGGACCTTGTTACCGCCTGGCAGCGACCTGTTGTTCTACGAGGGACTGCATGGCGGGGTCATCACCGATAAAGTCAATGTGGCGCGTTATGTCGACTTGCTGATTGGCGTGACGCCCATCGTCAATCTGGAATGGATCCAGAAAATCCATCGTGACACCGCCGAACGAGGATATAGCGCTGAAGCTGTGACCGATACCATTCTGCGGCGGATGTATGATTACACCCATTACATCGTGCCGCAATTCTCCTGCACCGATATTAATTTCCAGCGGGTGCCAACGGTGGATACCTCTAATCCTTTCAGCGCCCGCGATATTCCAACCCTGGATGAGAGTTTCGTAGTGATCCGCTTCAAGGAACCGCGTAAAACCCATCCGGATTTTCATTATCTCCTGCACATGATTCACGATTCATTCATGTCGCGTCGCAACACCATTGTGGTCCCTGGTGGCAAGATGGGTTTTGCAATGGAGCTGATCCTTCAGCCCCTGATTGAGCAACTGATCCGCCGGGAATATTGAGTGGCGTTGCTCCCTCATCAGCTGCGCCATCACGCCGCCGCAAGCGCTCCGCCGCAACTGCTGCCTTGCCCGGCAGTGCAACCATAACAATGATCGGCAACACGCACCTGGGCGCCGGTTAAATCCCGATCCAGCAGGTCCGCCAACGTCGTGCAATCCGTACTGCCGGCACCCAACGGCAATTTGAGCATCTGGTTGAAATCGCAGTCG
>JAGRHM010000429.1:2292-2568 GCA_020445005.1 Candidatus Competibacteraceae bacterium
TGAATCGGCATGTTGGCCAGCGCCAGCAAATGGTTGAATACAATGCTGTAACGCGCTGCTAATTCCTGACGGTAGGCCGCTTCCAGGCTAGCCTGATCGGGCGGCAGAATTGGGCCGAGCGGATTATAGACCAGATTCAGCATCAGCCCGCTGCCGGGCTGGCCGTATCCCCAATCGTTGAGTTGCCGCAAGCCCGCCAGACTGGATTCGAATACCCCCTGACCGCGCTGCTGATCAACATTCTCCTCCAAATAGCAGGGCAGCGAAGCGGTGATT
>JAGRHM010000430.1 GCA_020445005.1 Candidatus Competibacteraceae bacterium
TCAGGAGAACTTGCCGTGGACCACCCTGATTCCATTATCCTGCGCAGCGGCCTGACCATGGGCGGCATCGTCCTGTTGGCGTTGTTCAGCATGGCCGGTTCGATGTTCATCGCCGAATCCAGCAAGGGCGACGCGGCGGCGATTAATCTGGCCGGCTCCTTGCGCATGCAGTCCTACCGCATCGCCACCCGCCTGCGATACCCCGCTGGCAGCAACACGACCGATCATGAACGGGTGGTCAATGAGGAAATCCGCGCATTTGAGCGGCGCCTGACGGAGCTTTGGCAAACCGGCGCGATCTCGTTGACCGCAGACGATCCCCGTCACCAGACGCTCAAGGCCATCGAGACCTTCTGGCAAGCGACATTGCGACCGGTTCTGGAAACCTCCATTGCGGCGTCAGCGCCTGCGGCCTACCTGCGGGCGGTGGATGATTTTGTGATTAAACTCGACGCTTTCGTGAAGCTATTGGAGCAGGATACCGAAGCGAAAATGCTCCTGCTGCGCCTGGTGCAGGGCCTGGCCTTGTTCATGACCCTGGTGTTGGTGCTGATCGCGATGTACCAGTTGCACACGGGGGTGGTTACGCCGCTACGCGATTTGGTGGCGTTGGCGCATCGGGCGCGGCGCGGCGACCTGTCGGTGCGGGCGCGGCATGTCGGCAACGATGAACTGGGCGTTCTGGGCCAGGCTTTCAATCTGATGACGGCGGATTTATCGACCCTGTACGCGGACCTCGAAGCGCGGGTTGAAGCGCAAACCCAGGCGTTGCGGGTCAGCAACCGCTCGCTGGAACTGCTGTACCACACCACCCGCCGGCTCGGCGAATCGGCGCTGGACGACGCCACTTATCAGGCGCTGCTGGCGGAGATTGAGACATTGACCGGCTTGGGTTCGGTCCGCCTGTGCCTCATCGATCCGGTGATGCGCCAGGCGACCCGGGTGTTTATCGCCGGCCCGCATTCCGCAAAGGTCCCGCCGTTCTGCCAGCGTCCCCACTGTGAATCCTGTCTGGGCGATGGCGCGACTCATCCGCTGGCGGCCGATCACGCGACGTTTTCCATTCCCATCCGCGATCAGCAACGACAGTTTGGGGTGTTGATCGTCCGCAATCCGGGACTGGATTCGGTCGCCGCCTGGCAATTACCGCTGCTGGAAGCGGTCGCGCGGCATATCGCCGCTACCCTGCAAGCCAACCAGCAGTCCCAATACCGTGGCCGGCTGGCGTTATTGGAAGAGCGCAACGCCATGGCCCGCGATCTGCACGATTCGCTGGCGCAAGCGCTGTCCTACCTGAAAATTCAGGTCGCCCGTCTGTATGCCTCGGCGAACAGCACTGAATTGACTCTGGAAACCCGCGATATCATCGCCGAACTGCGCGAGGGTTTGAACGACGCCTACCGGCAGCTCCGTGAACTGATCACCACCTTCCGCCTGAAGATGGAGCATCCGCGCCTGGAGGACAGTCTGCGGGAAATGGCGCAGGAATTCCGTCGCCGGGGAAATGGATTATCCATTCAACTGGATCATGTGGATTGGACCTGTACGCTCAATCCTAATGAGCAGATTCACGTGATGCAGATTATTCGGGAGGCGTTGAATAATGCAGTCAAACATGCCAGCGCCCGTCAGGTCCGGATTCGACTCGATAGCGCCGACC
>JAGRHM010000431.1 GCA_020445005.1 Candidatus Competibacteraceae bacterium
TTCTGGCGATGGTCGATCAACCGGCCGGTAACCCCAACAATCGCGCCGATCTCAAGAGTAGTTTATTGCGCAACCGAGCGGTTACGGACGCTTATGAACCGGGATCAACCATAAAGCCCTTTACCATCGCGATGGCCCTGGAGAGTGGTAAATGGACGCCGACCAGTCTGGTCGATACGCGGGGTCCATTGCGGATTGGCCGCTTTGCGGTGCGCGATGTCCATAATTACGGAACTCTCGATGTGACCCACATCATCAGCAAATCCAGCAATATCGGCACCACCAAGATCGCCCTGTCGCTGCCGGCGGAACGATTGTGGAAAGTGTTTAAGGATGTGGGCTTTGGCGCGCTGACCGGCTTGGGGCTGGTTGGCGAACAGCCGGGCGTATTACGCCATCCGAGCAAGTGGGGCGGCGAAATCGGCCATGCCAATCACTCCTTCGGGTATGGCCTGTCGGTTAATATGCTGCAATTGGCTCAGGCTTATACCGTACTGGCGGCGGATGGCGTCCGCCGACCATTGACCATTCTCAAGCGCGAGAAGCCGCTTGATCCAGCCGATGAACGACGGGTGCTGTCGGCCAAGGCCACACAACAAGTGCGAGTGATGCTGGAGCAGGCGGTAACGACTCACGGCACCGGCGCCAAGGCCGATGTCCCTGGCTATCGGGTGGCGGGCAAGACCGGTACGGTGCATAAGATCGTCAACGGCCACTATGCTAAAAACCGCTATTTTTCGCTGTTTGCCGGGATGGTTCCAGCCAGCGATCCCCGGCTGGTGATGGTCATCATCGTGGATGAACCCAAAGGCGGCGCGTACTACGGCGGCGCAGTGGCGGCGCCGGTGTTCGGTCGAACCATGGGCGGCGTGTTGCGCATTTTAAACATCACGCCAGATGATATGCCCACCATGAAAATCGCCGGAGCGGATCAACCCGCAGCAAGGACGACCCCATGAGCCGCTTGACTTCGCTGACATTGGGCGAATTGCTGACGGGGTTTGCCGAGACGCCAGCGTCATGGGCTGACCAGCGCGTGGCTGGTTTAGCGACTGATAGTCGGCAAGTCCATCCGGGAGAGGTGTTTTTCGCAGTGCGCGGCGGTCAGCGTCATGGCCTGGAGTTTCTGGAGATGGTGCGATCCGCCGGGGCGCTGGCGGTGCTCTGGGAACCGCCCTGGAATGGGATATTGCCGGTAGACGATTCGTTACCGCTGCTGGCCGTGCCTGAACTGCGACGGAAACTGGGCCGGATCGCCAGCCGGTTTTACGGTGAACCCTCCCGGCATATCCCTGTGGTGGGCATTACTGGTACTGATGGTAAGACTTCCTGCGCGCATTTTCTCGCGCAAGCGCTGAGCGATGCCGAAACCGGACCCTGCGGCATTTTGGGTACGGTCGGCGGCGGCGTTTACGGTCAAACGCAACCTTTGACGCATACCACGCCGGAGGCGCTGGCGGTGCAACGCTGGCTGGCGGAGTTGGTTGCGACCGGTCGGCATCATGCGGTGATGGAAGTCTCCTCCCACGCCCTGGATCAGGGCCGCGTGAACGGTGTTGAATTCGCCGTGGCGGCGCTGACCCAGTTAAGCCGCGATCATCTGGACTATCACAGAACACTGGAAGCCTACGCGGCGGCCAAGCGCCGCTTGTTCATTGAACATCGACCGGAATGGGCGGTAGTGAATGGCGATGACGCCTTTGGTCGGGAACTGGCGCTGGAAGCGCGGGCGCGCAGCGGAATCATTGCTTATGGTCTCGGCGCACGTCCGGCCTCGGTCGAGCGCTTTGTTTGGGGCGAGCATTTGGAACTGACGGCCAACGGCTTACGTCTGCAAATCCATTCATCCTGGGGCGATGGCGAGTTGCAGGCAGGATTGCTGGGCCGGTTCAACGCCGGCAATCTGCTGGCGAGCTTGGCCACGCTGCTGGCGCTGGACCTACCCTTCGCCGAGGCGCTGGCGCGGCTGGCGCGGACCGAAACTGCGCCGGGGCGGATGGAACGGTTAGGCGGTCAGGACGGCCAGCCGCTGGTCGTGGTCGACTACGCCCACACGCCCCACGCCCTGGAACAGACCTTGCGCGCCTTGCGCGAGCATGGCGGTCGCAACCAGTTGTGGTGCGTCTTCGGCTGCGGCGGCGACCGCGATTCCGGCAAGCGGCCCTTGATGGGCGCGGCGGCTGAACAGTGGGCGGATCGGGTGATCGTGACGAACGATAACCCACGCACCGAAGACCCGGCGCGTATCGTCGCGGACATTCTGGCCGGGATGCAACATCCCTCTGCGGCCCTGGTCATCCATGATCGGCGCGCTGCGATTCACCGGGGGCTGGCCGAGGCGGGAGCCGGCGACATCGTGCTGATCGCCGGCAAGGGTCATGAAGACTATCAAATTATTGGCGGCGAGCGCTTGCCGTTCAGCGATCAGGCGGTGGTGTGTGAATCTTTGTATGCAACCGGACGCGAGGCCGCCTAAGTGACTGACATTTTTTCACCATTGCGCTTGCGGGAGGCGGCGGAACTGCTGAATGGGCGGTTAACCGGCGACGATTTAGCTTTTTCCGGAGTCAGCACCGACACTCGCCAGTTACCATCCGGCGCATTGTTTGTCGCGCTGACCGGGCCAAATTTCGACGGCCATGATTTTGTTTCCACTGCTCGTGAGCGGGGTGCCTGCGCAGCGCTGGTCAGCCGTCCAGTGGTGGACTCATTGCCCCAGATGCAAGTCGCCGACACTCGGTTAGCGCTCGGGCAACTGGCGGCGGCGTGGCGTTCCCGGTTTACGCAACCCCTGATCGCATTAACCGGCAGCAATGGCAAGACCACGCTCAAGGAAATGATCGCCGCTATTTTGCGGGTGCGCGGGCCGACCCTGGCGACCGAGGGCAATCTGAATAACGACATCGGCGTTCCACTGACCCTGTTGCGTTTGCAAGGAGAACACGCTTACGCGGTGATCGAAATGGGCGCTAATCATCACGGCGAAATCGCCTACCTGACCGGATTAGCCCGGCCAGATGTGGCGATTATTAATAACGCCGGTCCCTGCCATTTGGAGGGTTTTGGCGATATCGCCGGCGTGGCGCGTGGCAAGAGCGAGATTTTCCAGGGACTGGGCGCGGACGGTGTAGCGATCATCAATCGTGATGATCCTTATGCGGATTACTGGCTGGATTTGAATACAGGACGGCAGGTCATCGATTTTGGACTGGATCAAACAGCCGTGGTGCGTGGGCGAATTCTGGATGCAGCGGCGGCGCGCTTTCAACTGACCGCGCCAGCTGGCGAGATCGAGATTCACCTGCCAATACCCGGCGTGCATAACATCCGTAATGCCCTGGCAGCAGCGGCGGCGGCGCTGGCGGTAGGCGCGACTCTGGATGAGGTGCGTCAGGGTTTGGAAGG
>JAGRHM010000432.1 GCA_020445005.1 Candidatus Competibacteraceae bacterium
TAATCTTATAAAACCTTAGAAAAAACAATGATAAATAATTGAAAATTATATAAAAATTATTAAGGAGCGAGTCTATTAAACACGGTACCGCATTCCCGGCAACGATCATCCAGGATCGGCGCACGGTCGCCCCTATGGGGACACTGCCCTGCCGGCAGGAAATGCCCGTATGGGCAGCACAAACCTTGCGGATGGAGAATCTCCAGCAAAAAATTGTAATATTCTTGCTGATCCAGCAAATCGGTCAGCGGAAAACGGATCATGGCACCGATGCTCCTCTCTACTGGATTCTGGAAGGGTACCGCAAATTCTACGTGGTTCGTCTCATCCTCCTTGGGGCTTCATCCATTTGCCGATATGAGCGAACATTGTATTGTGATTGGTAAATTAAATGTAAGCATTCAGTCTGTTGGCAGTTACATTAAAAGTATGCATGCACCCCGACGCTGAACTCCTGGAGCTCTGCGAAATATCGCCATTCGATTCGTAACGACCAATCGCGTCCCAACGCCAGATGCTGCCCCACGCTCGCCCGCCAAGCTGTTCGACTATCGCCCCATCGGTAATCCAGTCCATTGACACGGGCCAGAATTTTCCAGTGCATCGCCGGTTGCAACAAAGTCCCGGCGGTCATTCCCCATCCAGTCCGATAGTCGCTTGCAAAATCCTGGCTGTAATCGAGTTCCAGTTTTGGCAAGACGAACCATAAGGCGCGCCACGGCCAGCGGGTTTCCACAGTCAATCCCAACCCGCCGCTGAGATTAAACACGCGACAATCCAGGCAATCGTCATGGGGAAGAGGTACCCAGCCGATGTGAACTTGCCAGGCTGGAGCAGGCGCAAGTGCATCGAAAGGCGTCAGCGAAGCGATATCCAGCACCGTCAATCGGTCGAGATGCAAGCCACCCTCGTCCGGATAGTGGCGAATGGCCATGCTCAACACCTCGATCTGGGCGTCAGGCGTATAACCGGCATCCGGTTCCAGCAGATCGTGGCCGCTGGCGCGCATGATGAATTCCACAAATTCTTTTCCATTGCGCTGACCAAGGCCCATACCGACTCTACGCGAAGCATGACCGGTTTCCGGACGAGTAGCATAGGGTTCAATAGCAACAGGCGCTGCAGGAACTGCTAATCCTTGGCGAGCTGCCAGCAATTGGTGCGCGATCCGGTCGGGTGGAATCGCCCTTCTCTTTTCAAGTCGGTCAACTTGTTGATGTTGTCGCTGATCCAGCGCCAGTTCCAGTAACAGCGCCTGGCGCTCTGGGGCCAATGTAGTGAAGGCGGGTGCCAGGGCCGCTTGCGGATCACGACGCACTTGTCGAACCAGCCGCAGTTCCTCGCGACTCAACGCCTGTTGGCGACGACGGATCACGGTTCCTCGCGCCGGGCGCGCGACCACTTCCCCAACGAGTCCCGGTTGCCGGTCTAACAACCGCAAGGTATCCGCCGGCAAGGTCCACAAGGTGAACTGGTCGCTGAATCGTAAATTCGGATCAGCGGCTTCCAGCAAGGTCAGTAATTGCCAGGCGCAATTCTCCCGAAAAAAATAGTAATCAAACTCAATGCCGCGCAGTTCCCAGACATGTTCCAGCATTCGTTGCAATTGCAGTGGAGACAGATTCAGCCGGTATTCCCAGATGTCCCGGCTTTCCAGATCACTGTAGGTTCGCACCATTTGGTAATAGGGTTGAATGTCGAATTGGCCACGAAAACCGCCGGTGATACCGTCGATGGCATACATCAAGCCGTGGCTGCCCGAGTCATCAGCGGCGTAATTGATGGTATAGGCCAGCAAGCGGGTTCGTTCCGTCTGACCGCGCGGGTCCAGTCGTAGCAGGATATGGCCAAATAGCGAGGCGGGATTGTTAAGATAGGCCGAGGCGAATATCAAGGTTGCGGCTTCGGCGTTCAGTTCCCGGAACCAATGCTGAAAACGCACGCAGGTTTGCGGCGGCAAGCGGCGAGCATCAAAACCCAGTTCCGCCTTCAACCAGCGATAGCGGGCAATGAACGCGCACTGGGCCGGTTGTGGATCGGCGCCCACCGGCTCGGGGGTGAAAAAGGCGCGCAAAGTGGCGGCCAGTTCTGCTTGCGGATCGTTTTTGCCAGTAGGCGCGAGAAAGAAGCGGGCATCATCAGCATCGCTGATAACACGCTCGCCATCTAGGGCAGGACGATAATGCAACAGGATATGCCACTCACGCCGCTCAGCCAGATTCATCTGCTCGGCACGATCCAGCAGTTCGTTTAAATAGTCAGCCCGGGCAGCCCTTCCCTGGAGTAGAACCCCAAGCAGAAGGATGACGCAGGACCGGCGGATGACCGATGTAATGGGTTGTGCGATTCGCACTCAATTCAATGCGACATGAACGCCAAAGCGTGGATCAGCGCGCAATTCCCGACTTAATGCCGTCAACATTTCATCTGCCGTTGTCTGGTCGCTCGGGAACAGCGTTGTAAATTTTTCCTGGGTGAACACGAAGAACTCAGGTTGACGACCGGGTTCAATTTGCAGTAACGCAGCTAGGGAACTCAGATATTCCCCCTGCCCCGCCGCCATGTCCTGCTTCAGTCGCAGTAAATTAACGTGGGCGAATTCGGTGATCTGCTGTTGCCGGTCCATAAATGCGGAGCTGTTGTTACCAGCGGTCGTCGCACTGGAGCCGGAACTGGGATCGATCATCACCGTACAGGCACTGCCCCCCAAGCCCAACAAGACAATTAAGGCTACATTCAGTAAAGATTTCATAATTGTTTCCTCAGAAAAGCTTGCGAAATATGCCTATCATAATGTGAATCGATAAAAGTTGAAGTGATAGAAGATTAGAAAAGCTGCCTTTTAATAACTTTAGACAACGCCTATCCACTGGTTGCCTCCCGTTTCTAAGGAATCCACCGTATGAAAAATCACTTTTCATTGATTCTGCTCTCCACCCTGCAATGTAATGCGGACTGCGAGTACTGCTTCGAAAATAAAACCATCGACCGGCTGACGCTCGATCGCTTGGGCGAAATTATGCGCAAGGTACTGGACTACATGGTGGAGAAGTCGCTGTCGGCAGTGACGATCTATTGGCAAGGCGGCGAAGCCATGCTGCTGCCACCGAGTTGGTATGAGCAGGCTCATGACTTGATCCAGTGGGAAGCCGAGGCGCGCGGCAAGCAGGTCTTCCACAGCCTGCAAAGCAATATGCTGGCTTACAGTTCCCGCTGGAATGCCGTTATTGCCAAAATGTTCGGTAACTCAGTGGGCACTTCGCTGGATTATCCCAATCTGCACCGCAAACTACTTGGGCAACGGCCGGAGAGCTACAACGAAATCTGGGGCAAGCGCGTAAGGGAAGCGCGGGCGGTTGGCATCGATGTGCAGGTCATCGCCGTGCCAAATCAGGCGACGCTGGAAATTGGCGCGGAACGGTTCTACGCCTACTTCGTTGATAAGATGGGCATTACCGATTTCCAGGTCAACACGCCCTTCCCAGGCGGCGAGACGAGCAGCGCCAAAAAAGAATTGCCGGTGAAGGAAGTGGAGAAACTCAACCGCTTCTACACGGATTTGGCGGACGTTTGGCTGGAGCGTGGCTACCGTCAAGGGGTACGGATTGGACCATTGGACGCTCTCCTCCAGTATTTCAGTCATGAATCGGCAACTCTGCCCTGTATCTGGGGCGACAATTGCGCCAATGCGCTGGTCTCGATTGATGCCCGGGGTTATGTGGCGCAATGCGATTGCTGGGTCACCAGTTATCCTGAATACCATTACGGAAACATCTTTACATCCGACAACTTTGGCGAATTGTTGCGCAATAGTCCTGCTCGTCAGCAATTCAACGAACGCCCGATTCAACTGATCCAGCGTGACTGCCTGGACTGCAACTATTTATCGCTGTGTCACGGCGGTTGCCCAGTGCGAACCTATACCGTCCACGGTTCCTTGTTCGAAAAAGACCCCTATTGCGAGTTATACAAGACGATGTTCAGCCGCATGGAACGCGCGGCTCGGGATTTGGTGCAAGAGACGACCCTGCCTCAACAGAGAATAGCAGCCTGACCGCGCCATTCCGCCTATCGTGAAATATGCCACATGGCATATTTCCACGCGCATCACCGCTAACCGTCCCCTTTTATTCTATTCTTCATAGAGTGGGAATTTTCTTGTCAGGAAAATCCTTACAGGGAAATCCTGATTTAACCCCACAACATCGTAACGTATGATTTTCGCACTGCAGTTTACAGAGGCGCAGAAAATTTATGGAACACGATTTGGAACATGATATTCGCAGGTTAGCCCATGATATTTGGCGGTCGGCCGGGAGCGAGTTCAGTCGAACCGCCCTCGATTTCTGGGCAATGGCGGAGCGGATGGTCATTGAATTTACTGCTGACTCAGTCCGCCGGACGAACACCGCTACCGCCGCTGCCGTCGAGACCGCAACAAATTGGCCCTTGGCGCTGCGCGCGCTTTATCTGTATCGGGTCCGGCAACTCGCCCATTGCATGGCGTCCGCCAGCACTGAGCAGCGCGAGCGATCGCTGGATTACTGGCTTGCTGCTGAAAAGCATCTGCGCCTGCTTACCGAGTCGGCAACGCGCGCCGCTAGCGCACTGGGTCAAGAAGAAGCATTGACCCAAGCCTTCGAAACCTTCTCACCCGCCGATTATCTCGAACAGATCCGTAAAACCGCCTACCACCTGTGGGAAACCGCGGAGAGTCAGCACCATTCCACACTGGATATCTGGTTAGCCGCAGAGAGCCAGATCTTGGAGTCGCTAGCGGCAGGCGCAACCTTTACTGATTCCCAGGACGCTGCTGCGCCTGCGAGAACAGCCCCCTGACTGTATTCCAACATTGAAGACGCATTAATAATAAGGAGAGTGCATCGTGGGTCTACAAAATCTGATTATGTTGCTGATATCAGTCTGATCAAGAAGGCTTAGAGGCATTTTTATCGAATCGGTGATTCCGGCGCTGCGCGCGGCGCTGCAAGCAGCAACTGCTGTGATCTTGCAGGCCCCGCCAGGCACCGGCAAGACGACTCGGGCACCATTGGCGCTGCTGGCGGAACCGTGGCTGGCGGGTCGGCGCATCCTGCTGCTGGAACCGCGCCGGCTAGCGGCGCGAGCGGCAGCGGCACGCATGGCCGCCTTGCTGAATGAACCTGTTGGCCAAACGGTGGGTTACCGCATTCGTTTTGATCATCAGGTTTCACGCCATACCCGCATTGAAGTGCTGACTGAAGGCATTCTGACCCGCCGTCTACAACGCGATCCGACGCTGGAAGGCACAGGACTGGTGATCTTCGATGAGTTCCATGAACGTAGTCTGCACGCTGATCTAGCGCTGGCGTTGTGCCTGGACAGTCAACAAGGATTAAGGGAAGACCTGCGGCTATTGGTGATGTCCGCTACCCTGGACGGCGCGGCGATCGCCCGCTTGTTAGGCGACGCGCCGATCATCACCAGCGAGGGCCGCGCCTGGCCGGTGGAGCAGCGCTATTTGCCACGCGATCCCGAGGGTCTCGATCTCATAATCGTAGTTCGCGGCATTCTGAATGCATTGGCGCAACACACCGGCGATATACTGGTTTTCCTGCCCGGCGGTGGCGAGATTCGCCAGGTCCTGCAGCGACTCAGAGGCGAAACGGCTTGCGCTGGGCTGGCGCTGATTCCGTTGTACGGCGATTTGTCGGGAGACGCGCAGCAACGCGCCCTGTTACCTGATCCAGAAGGGCGACGCAAGGTTGTTCTCGCCACTTCAATCGCCGAAACCAGTTTGACCATCGAGGGCGTCAGCGTGGTAGTGGATGCAGGCTGGAGCCGGGTTCCGCGCTTTGATCCGCGCAGTGGTTTGACCCGCCTAGTCACCGTTCAGGTATCCGCCGACGCCGCGGAACAACGCGCCGGTCGCGCGGGCCGGCTGGAGCCGGGAACCTGTTATCGACTGTGGAGCGAAGCTGCTCAAAGGCGACTCCGCCTACAGCGCACGCCGGAAATTCAGGAAGCCGATCTGGCCCCGCTGGCGCTGGAGCTGGCGCAATGGGGCGTCACCGATCCCAAAACCCTGGCCTGGCTCGATCCCCCGCCGCCGGGCGCTTTGGCTCAGGCGCGTGCGCTGTTGATGGATCTGGAGGCGTTGGACGAACAGGGACGCATTACGCCAATTGGACGGGAGTTGGCGGAACTGCCCACCCATCCCCGGCTGGCGCACCTCTTACGGTGCGGCGTAGCGCTGGGTCAGGGCGCGTTGGCCGCTGATCTGGCCGCCTTGCTGGAAGAACGCGATCTGTTGCGCGGCGACCAAGCTTTCGGCAGTGATTTCACCCTCCGGCTGGACGTTCTGCAAGCCTTCCGGCGCGACGGTCACGAGGGCGCGCGGCGCTGGTCGGCGGATCCCGCCACCTGTGTTCGGGTGGACCAAGCCGCGCGGCGCTGGCGAGCCTTGCTGAAAGTAGTCGCTAATCCGGAAACCTTGCCAAGCGCCATATCAGTCGGTTTGTTACTGGCGCTGGCTTACCCTGACCGGGTCGCGCGCCGCCGGGAAGGCAACGCCGATCGCTATCAATTGGCCAATGGTCGCGGGGCGCGACTGGTCGCTGGCGATCCACTCACTGGCCGGGACTGGCTGGTCGCGGCGCAACTGGACGCCAATGGTAACGAGGGCCGGATTTGGCTGGCCGCTCCAGTCAATCCGGCTGATCTAGAACAGTATCTGATCAATCGGGTGAAAACCGTTACCGGGGTAAGTTGGGACGAGCGGCAAGCGGTCGTCCTCGCCCGTCGGGAGCAGCGATTTGGCGCGTTATTGCTGGACAGCGCCCCTTTGCAAGATGCTAGCCCGGCTTCGCTGCGTCAAGCGATGGTAACCGGGATTCGGCAAATGGGTTTGCACAGTCTGCCGTGGACCCCGGAATTGCGCGATTGGCAGGCGCGGCTGCTTTCCGTGCAACACTGGTTTCCAGACGAAGGCTGGCCCGAAGTCGCCGACGACCGGTTGCTGGAACGTCTGGAGGCATGGCTGGAACCCTGGCTAGAAGGCGTTACCCGGCGGGAACATTTACCACGACTGGATCTGACCAGCGCCTTGCAGAATCTGCTGGATCATCGGTTGCGAGTGCGACTGAATGATCTGGCCCCGACGCATCTCAGCGTACCCAGTGGTTCCCGCATCCGCCTGCGCTACACGCCGGGCGAACCACCAGTGCTGGCGGTGAAGTTGCAGGAACTGTTCGGATTGGCGGATACGCCGCGCATCGCCGGGGGACGCATTCCGGTGACTTTGCATTTGCTGTCGCCAGCGCAGCGCCCGATTCAGGTCACGCAGGATTTACACGGCTTCTGGGAACGCACCTACGCCGAAGTCAAAAAGGAATTGAAAGGCCGTTACCCGAAGCATCCCTGGCCGGATGATCCGTGGACGGCGATGCCAACGCGGCGGGTCAGGCCAGCGCGGCGCTAGCGAACAGCGATCGATCAGGCAATATGCTTGGTAAACTGACCCGACTACATTTGCCAGTCGGGGTCGATGCGCCCATCGACGATGCCGATGCGCCGGTCGGCGGCACTGGCGAAGGTGAGGTCATGCGTGACAGCGACCACGGTTTTGCCCATCCGCCGGGTCAGGTCATGCAAAATTTCCTGCACGTTCGCCGAGGCGTGACTGTCCAGATTGCCGGTCGGTTCGTCGGCCAGAATAATTGGCGGATCGTTGGCCAGCGCCCGGGCAATGGCGACGCGCTGGCGCTGGCCGCCGGAGAGCTGATGAGGATGCTTGTGGGCATGGTCGCGCAAGCCGAACTGATCGAGGAGATGTTCAGCCCGGCGCCAGGCGGCTTCCTCATCCAGCGCGCCCAGACGGCGCATTGGCAAACGCACGTTTTCCGCCACGGTAAATTCGGCCAGCAGAAAATGGAACTGGAACACGAAACCCAACCGGCGCAATCGGGTGTCCGCCAACTGATCTTCTCCGTAACCGGAGGTGTCCTGCCCGTCCAGCAGCACCCGACCCGAGGTAGGCGTATCCAGCAGGCCCAGCAGATACAGCAACGACGATTTACCGGAACCGGACGGCCCCATGATGGCCAGGAATTCGCCGCGTTGCACCTCCAGGTCAACGTCCCGCACCAAAGTCACCGTTATTTCCCCCGGCAGGATGCGTCCCAGTCGTTCCGCGGCCAATACCGCGCTCCCCTCGCCCCTGGTGGAAGTGCGGTCTGCGGCGAGAGAGGAATTCACGCCATGCCCCGCAAAATCGTCACCGGTTGCACCCGTCCGGCCTTGCGCGCCGGCAGGTAGGCTGCGCCCACCGCCGAAGCCAGCGCGAAACTGGCCGCCAGCAAATACTGCTCCCAGCCCCAGTAGATCGGCAAGTGAACAATCTCGGTCGCACCCGGCGGCTTGATCTCAACCTGCG
>JAGRHM010000010.1 GCA_020445005.1 Candidatus Competibacteraceae bacterium
AAGCAGATTCTGGTGTCCTGCGGCGGCAAGCAGAGTTTTTATAACCTGGCGCAGGCGTTGCTAAACAGTGGGGATGAGGTCATTATCCCCGCGCCGTATTGGGTGTCGTATCCCGACATGGTGCTGTTGGCCGATGGAACGCCGGTCATCGTCAATGCCGGCGTTGAGCAGAATTTCAAGATCACTGCGGCGCAACTGGAAGCCGCTATCACCCCTCGCACCCGCTTGCTGGTCATCAACAGTCCTTCCAATCCGACCGGCATTGCCTATAGCGCGGCGGAATTGACGGCGCTGGGCGAGGTGTTGCGTCGCCATCCGCAAGTGTACATTGCCACGGATGATATCTATGAGCATATCCTGTGGACCGAGGAGAAATTCTATAACATCGTGAATGTCTGTCCAGACCTGTATGAACGGACGATTGTGCTCAATGGCGTGTCCAAAGTGTATTCGATGACCGGTTGGCGCATCGGCTACTGCGGCGGGCCAAAGGATTTGATTAATGCCATGACCAACATTCAGTCGCAGAGCACCTCGAATCCTACATCGATTTCCCAAGTCGCAGCGGAGGCTGGTCTGACCGGCGATCAGTCCTGCGTGACTATAATGGTCAAGGCGTTCAAAGAGCGTCATGACTATCTCTATGCCGCTTTGAAAGCGATGGATGGCGTTGAAGTCGCGCCGGCGGATGGGACGTTTTATTCCTTCCCAAGTTTCCAGAAGGTAATCAAGCGCATGGGTCTACCCAATGATATTGCCTTCGCCGAATGCTTGCTGAGTGATGTGGGTGTGGCGGTGGTGCCAGGTTCGGCGTTTGGCGCAGAAGGGTGCGCGCGGCTGTCGTTCGCCACCAGCATGGATAATCTGACCAAGGCCCTGGAGCGCATTGGCCGGATGATTGCGGGTTGACCGGGGATTGACAGCATGACCGGGGATCAATAGAATTCCCGCTTCTTTATTCCCCAGTAGCTCAGTCGGTAGAGCAGGTGACTGTTAATCACCGGGTCCGTGGTTCGAGTCCGCGCTGGGGAGCCAATTATTTGTACTGGGAACCGTATGGACGCCCGCTGTCGGGATCGCTGCGATCAGGCGGCTAGGGTCATATTCGATGCGCACGGTTGCGCCCTCCACAACATTTGCTGAATAAAATCCGCCAGCAATGCGCGAGTTTGCGCGGGATTGTACCGGGTTTTCAGCGCCTCTACCAATAACGCCGCCATTTCCAGCAGATCATCATCCTCGACCTCAAGAGTTGGCGGTTCTTCGGCATCAATTTCGCGCAGTTTGGTTTCCAGCTTTTTAATCTGCGCGTGGTTCTCCCGCAGGCGCTGCGCTAGGTCGCCCAAGTGCGGCGCATCGCGCCCGAATTCTTCCAACACCTCGTACAGCTTGCTGTTGCGGCGCTTCACGTCCTGGATGTAAGTGGACACATAATTTGATTCTCACGGGACACATAGATTGATTATCATTTTATGTGTCCACATATAAGGATTATCCGTGGTTCCAGTTTTCCGGAACCAAGGCGGGTGGCTTTGTCCAAGGCTGTTCTACCAATGCATCTTGGAACCACTGCTCGCGAAGATTTGCATGCTCGGTGACGATCAACTGGAAACCGGGGACGTCTTCTTGAGTGAACTTAAGCAGCAATTTGAATAGCCGGCGCACTGCATTGAGGTCGGCGTCGGCTTCGGTCCTCTGCACCGAGCCGTCGGCACCCTTGTAGACCTGGTCGGATGGGAAGTAGACCTGGGTTGGCTGATCGATCAGGAGAAAGCGTGGAATCGGGCGGTTGCTCTGAGCTGCGAACAGATGCAGGGCGAGCAGTGCCGACAGATGGTAGGCTAAATGGTTCTCGGCACCTCCGGTCCGGTACATCGGTACTGGACGCTCGGGTCGATCGAAGATGATCGTCAGCTGCGGCAGATTGAGCCGCGCTGGGTAGGAGCTGAATTCAGCGTGGAACTTCTGGATGTATTGCGTCACCTGCGCGGAGATATTGTTGAGGATCGAAGCCAGGTGTTCGTTGCTGTCGTCGGTGCCGATCTGATCCTCTAGCTGTCGCACCTTGTTCTTGATACGGCGATTCTCCGCTTCCAGCGTGGCAAGATCCTCGTTCGGGAGGAGGGCTTCCAGGAACAAGCTGATGCGGCCGACGACGCGCGCAGCTGCGCTGTTGCGGGTGCCCATCTGGGCGATGACCTCGTTGGCCGAGATCGCCGCGGAAAGCTCTGCTTCCTTCTGCCTGATGGCGTTCACGATCTCGTCTACCTTGCTGGCCAGCTCAGTCAGGTAGGCTTCGAGCTTGGGACGCTGACCAGTGACGATGCGTAATTCCTTGTCGAGCGAAGCTAGCTCGTTGAGCAGGACGGTGGCAACGGGAGATTCCAGCGCCAAGTTCCGCTCGCTGAATGGCCATTGCCACTCGTTGGTATCGGGGTTCTTCGGTAGCGCCTTGATCGAGGCCAGTCGGCTCGCTTGCTCGGCTGCCTCGCTCTCGTAGCCGTCGGCTCGTTTAGCAAACTGTCGCGCCGAGTCGATCCTGGCTTGGGTGTCGCGGCGCTCCCTGCGCAACTGGCCTAGTTCTTCCTCCAGACGCGAAATTCGGCTGCCGTCGTCGTCGGGTACCGTCTCAGGCCTCCACGACAGGGCCGACCTCAATGCGAGGATGACCCCGTCGGCATCGAAGCCCCCCTCAGTCTTGCTGATGACGCCGACCGTCTTGGCTTCCGAGTAGAGGCCAATGGCCTTCTCGCGTGATGTGTCGGCGTGGTCGCGCGCCTGCTCCAATTGCTTGGTTTTAATCCTCAGATCTCTCTTCGCCGTGCGTAGCTTGGACTCCAGCTCGTAGCGGTCGTGAGAGGAAATACCGAGCAGGATTGGAAGCGTGTCGCGGATTGTCTGTGGCTGGTAGTCCTCGTTCTGGCGGTAGAAAAGCTGGTCCTTGTTGGCGACTATCCCCTGCTTCTGGAACAGGTAATAAAACGTATGCTTTACGTTCACGTCGAAGCTGTTGCGGCTGTGTTCAAGCGCCACTTCGGTGCGGTTCTTGGGAATTCCGAGCAGACGCGACAGCAGTTCGACGATGGCGTCGTCATCCGTGTTGGTTACCAGCTCCTCGAACGAGGGCGCCTGTAGTTGACCTCCTCGCCGCAGCATCACGGTACGGCAGCTGGCGCCACCTGCGATCGGAGTCGGCTTGGCAACCAGCACCTGCTCGTTCTCGAACTGGTAGCTCACGGCGAACCAAGCTACCTTGTCGCGGATAACGCCTTCGGGGATGTTAAACGAGGAGCGCCCCATACAGTATTCGATAATCTCGGAGAGTGCAGACTTGCCGGTGGAGGATCGGCCTGTGATGACGTTGAGCCCGTCCACCTTGAACCAGAGATCCCGGCGCTGGCCGTCGTGGCTGTAGATGTGGATGGAACAAATCTTCATGGACGAATCCCGAAAGTCGTGTAAACGGTCATCCGGTCAGCGATGCGCGCAAATTCCCTTCCGACAATGCGAGCCACTTTCTGGCAGGAGATGGTCTCGTCGGTCCCATTGACAGCCCTTTGCACCTTATCGGGCACTGTTTGGATGCGCCCGTCATTTTCGATGGTGATGCAGCCCCTTTCCATCAGCAAGCCGAACCCCTCAAACGCATAGGGCAGCATGTGGGTGACCCGATCTGCGAAACCCACTAAGACCTGCTGGTTCTTCTCCATGGTCTTGAGAAGGTAGCTGCGCGAACTGCTGGCGATCACCTCGCGCGAGTCCTTGCGCAAGCACAGGGGTAGCACCAGCAGCGACAGGGAGAAGGGCATACCACGGGCGTCTTTTTCTTCATAGCCGTGCAGGGCACGAAACAAAACCAAGCCGCAGAAGGCTGGGTTGAACAAATTCCGAATTTCAAAGGGGCGCTGGTCCCATCGCTTCATTTGGTCACTCCCAGCACCTTGCCGAGACGGTCGAGGAACTTGGGATGCCAATAAATCCGGGGCTCGGGAGTGGTATTCGCCAGGATGTGGAAGTTGCCGCGGACGACGTAGGGCTCGGTCACCCGCGCGCGGATGCGCAGGGATTCGATCTTCCCGGTCTCAAACTCCGCCCAGTTGTAGAGGGTCGTACCCGCTTCCCTCAGTACGTCCTCAGCACTGTCGTCTTTCAGTTTCTCGAAGATGACATCCTTATAGCGGCTCCACTCATCGGCGAGACGATCTTCGAATTCCTCAACCTCTCCTGATACTAGTAGATCCTCGCGCGCCCAAGCCGACCGTTGCTCGAACGCCCTGTAATAGTCCAGAATCGCGCTCCTAATCCGGTTGGAGGAAATGCCGATTTCGCGCAGTTGTGCTATGAACAAGCGCGGATCAGCTGCGGTGTCGATGTCCTCGGCGGGCACCTTTCCACGGAAGGTGATAGGGAGGTTATCGGCTTTGTATTCCTCGGCGAAGGCGGATAGTTTGTCCGAAACTTCGTAGCCGAAAATTCCTTCCGTCCTGGCGCCAGTCAACTGCTTGATGACTGCGTCGTTCCACCAACCTTCGAGCCGCTCGAAGACGAACTCGCGATGCTCGCGCCGGACAGTTCGCATGTACTTGTTCTTGATAGTCGCCGGGATGTCGTCGATGCGCGGGCTGCCATCGAGAATCAGGATGCGTTCGAGAAAATCTTGCTTCTCGGAGTCGATCAGTTCGTTGAACTCCGTGGCAATCTTGCCAATGCGCAGCGACTCCGACTTGGCGAGTGCAGCATTGGCCAACTCGGTCAAAGTCGCGGCGTTGCCGGAGGCGACAAGCTGGTCCGGGAGGAGGCGGGTGAGAAATGAGTTAGCGGACACCGTGCCGGTGGTAAATAGGAAGAACCGCAGATTCGACACAGCGCGATCATCACGTTTGTACCGCGCTAACCAGATATTGACGGACTTCCAAAAGTCGGTCGAAAGATCGGTCAGGCGGTCACCGACCGCCTTGTGCTTGAGCGAGGCCAAAGATTTACCGCCATCGCCGTCGATGAAATCGAGATCATCATCCTTTTCTAGGAAGACCGCAGTGTCCTCAGGCAATTGCAGCAGATGGAGCAGGGCCAGCCGCGCCTGGTAGATGTATCCCAGTCCCGATTCGCGGGCTGAGTATATGTCGGTGGTTGAGTCTGTCATGGCCCAATGGACAGCTGATTGCTGGTTATCGTGGTCTCACTGTTGCTCAGACAAAAACATCAGAGAACGCTCCATGCTTCACAGACTCGACTCCTGTGCACTGTGCTCTCCAGCACCGCATCTTAAGTATATATAACATTCAGCATACACGAACACATAAATTGATTCTTATTTTTTATGCATCCAAGGCCACCCCTTCCGTCGATGGCGCGAAATTCCCAATGAGCAGCTCCTTGGCCTGCGGCCTCGCCTGCCGCGACACCGAATAGCGGCAGGTCACTGGCTGAAGGTGGAACCCAGCGAACAACGTGCGCACCTCGGGCGTGTCGTTTAAACTCACGATAAACTGCCCTTGAAGGCTCTTTAACTGTTCTACCAGATTCGTGAAGTCGTCCCGGCTGAACAGCGTCTTGCCGTAGTAGTCTTCACAGCCCCAGTACGGCGGGTCAATGTAAAAGAAAGTCGTCGGGCGATCGTAGCGGGCGATCACTGCCGAATAGGGCAGATTTTCGACAAAGACGCGAGCCAGGCGCAGATGGGCGGCAGAGAGTTCTTCTTCGATGCGCAGCAGGTTCAGCCGGGGTGGCCGGGTCGTTGCGGTCCCGAAACTGGGGTTGACCATGCGCCCACCGAAACACAGTTTCTGCAAGTAGTAAAAGCGAGCGGAACGCTGGATATCGGTTGTAAGCGGACACATGGTTTGATTATCACGGGACACATGATTTGATTCTCAATCCATGTGTCCCGTGGCATAAGGAGAAGCGTGTAGCGCAAAGTTCGCGATCAACAATGCCCGGGCGAGCGGGGTCGGACCTTGCGTACAGGAGTAGCGGCACGTCACCGGCCGGAGATGAAATCCGGCGAACAACGCGCGAATCTCGGGGTCCACTATACCTTGGCCCGTGGTGTAAACCTGATCGGGGGGTTGGTACCCCAGCGATTGATGGGGCCGTTTGCCACTGTAAGTCGCCACCCCCAACTCGATCAGCAGTTGCTGATGAAGCCGTTGCTTGATCACCCACAGATTCGCCGCTTGCTGAGCACACGTGGTCCGCGATCCAAGGTGCGGAAACCACGACAACCCATGCCAATGGCCGTACTTCCAAATGCCCACATCGGTATCCAACCCCAAAAACTCGCCGACCACTTCCATCATAATGACTTTACGATCCGTCAGCTTGAGGGCAAAGCCCCGTTGGCGTAAACGACAATCCCTGAGCAGGGTATTCAGGTGTTGATCTACCCAACAAAACACCGTGATGATAAAGTCTTCGAGCGGCATGGCGGTCTCTTCGTGCGATTGAGGTGGTGGGTTCCTCTCAGCTTAGCGCAGATCGCCATGTCGCATCAGCCCGACTTCCTCTCCCTGTGGAAAAGTCGAACATCGCGTTCCTATATAATTCCTGCGTAATTGAATATGAATGCCAGCCGTATCCAAATCATTGCCAATGATATTACTCGATTGTCGGTCGACGCCATCGTCAATGCCGCTAATCGCTCGCTGCTGGGCGGCGGCGGCGTCGATGGCGCGATTCATCGCGCCGCCGGACCAGAGTTATTAGCCGAATGTCGCACATTAGGCGGTTGCGAAACCGGTAAAGCCAAATTGACGCGCGGCTATCAGCTCCCCGCCCGATATGTGATTCACACCGTTGGCCCGGTTTGGCAAGGGGGTAATCAAGGCGAACCAGAACGATTGGCGTCGTGTTACCGCCAAAGCCTGCGACTGGCGGCGGCGCAGGGAGTTCGCACTATCGCCTTCCCCGCCATCAGTTGCGGAGTCTACGGCTATCCATTGGAGCAAGCAGCACATATCGCAGTACAGGAAGTTCGAAATTTTCTTGCCCGCGATGACCGGATCGAGACAGTTTATCTGGTGTGCTTTGGTGAGGATGTGAACCAGGCGTATGCAAAGGCGCTGAGGGAGGAGTCGTGATGCACGCTATCGCTGCTGGTTCAGCAGGGCGCCCAGGTTGCGCCGCTTGGCCAATCCGCTTTTATTGACCTGATTACTCAACGCGCGGCTTGCCATTCAACCGTTGGCTTTTCATGCGCTTCGGGTCGAAAAACCGGGAGTTCACGATTTCGGCGGCGGCGATGGCAAAATTCAGGTTCTGGCCCACCTTGGAACCCAAAGTGGCGATGCCGATAACCGTCCCATCCCGTAAAAGAACCGGCCCACCGCTGTTGCCGGGACTGACCGGCGCGGAGATCTGGATATAACGCACTCCCTCGATCTCGCGCAGTCCGCTGATGATGCCGGTGGAAAACGTCCCTTCCAAGCCATAGGGGTTGCCGATCACAAAGACATCCAGCCCCACCAGATCACGGTTATAGGTCTCATTAAGCGATAGACGGTCCGGAGTCTGCAGTGACGTGGCCAGAAGAGCCAAATCCGGGGTTTTGCTGCGGCGAAGAACCTCGGCGTTCGCTTCCTGATCGCCGCAGCGCACCGCCAGGTTTTCCGCTTTCTCAATCACATGATTGTTGGTCATGACCAGTCCATCTGTAGAAACTAGCAGCCCGCTGCCCAGGTTAGCGGTTTTGCCATCCTGGAAAGTGACGATGAGACAGGTCAACGAGATGGCGTGTCGATAAACTTTTTGCCTGGGGCTTTCCTCGTGATTGCCCTGGGTTTGAGGAGCCATAGCCGGTTTCGGGTCGTGAGGAAGCGATGAGGCATGACCGGTTGCGTCTGGATTATTGGGTGAGCCAGAGGA
>JAGRHM010000433.1 GCA_020445005.1 Candidatus Competibacteraceae bacterium
TTCTCGACACCCCGACCGACGGTGAATTCCGTATGTACGCGGGCGGCACAACGATTGCCGAAATCAAGGATGCGCCCAATGCGATCGACACCTTGTTGCTGCAACCCTGGCATTTGGCCAAGACCAAAAAGTTTGTCCAAGAAACCTGGAAGCAATCGGCGAGCGCCATTGACATCCCGATGGGTTTAACGGGAACTGATGAATTTCTGATGAAAGTTTCCGAATTGACTGGCAAGCCCATCCCCGAGTCGCTGGCCTTGGAGCGAGGCCGGTTGGTGGACATGATGACCGACTCGCATTCCTGGTTGCACGGCAAGCGCTTCTCAGTCTTCGGCGATCCTGATTTTGTGTTGGGGTTGTGCGAGTTTCTCATGGAATTAGGCGCTGAACCCTTGCATGTGCTGTGTCATAACGGCAGCAAGCGTTGGGCCAAGGAAATGACCAAGCGACTCAAGAACTCGCCTTATGGTCAAAACGCTGAAATCCATTTTGGCAAGGATCTCTGGCATTTGCGTTCACTGGTGTTTGCGGACAAGCCGGATTTCCTGATCGGCAATTCCTATGGCAAATTCATCCAGCGCGACACCTTGCACAAGGGCAGGGAATTTGAAGTACCGCTGATTCGCCTGGGATTCCCGCTGTTTGATCGTCACCACCTGCATCGAGACACCACGTTGGGCTACGAAGGCGCGATGTATATCCTCAAGGCGTTGGTGAATGCGGTCATGGAGAAGCTCGATCAGGACACCATGACGATGGGCGAAACCGATTATGCCTTCGATCTGATTCGTTGACCCGCAGGTGGAACCGGCTATTCAGTCGGTTTGACGGGCAGGAAGCCCGTCCCACCGTTCACAGGAGATGCAGTCATGCCCAATGTGATGTTGCGAAATAATGCGGCCGGTCAATTGGTGTTCTACATCACCAAAAAGGATCATGAAGAGACCGTCGTGGCGCTGGAACATTCCGGCCCCGATGCCTGGGGCGGGGAAATGCAACTGGCCGATGGTTCGCGCTTTTATCTTGAACCGTTCGCGCAGCCACCCAAACTGCCCTTAACCGTCAGAGTGAAGCGGTTATGACCGTCGCCAATTCACTGCCGCGATGCATCGCGCTACGCATTGCTTTGGCGGCGCGACGATTACCGGACACCAGTTCAGGCCGCTTGCTCAGTATCTTGCTGGCCGTGCTGGACGAGCCCTTGACCGAGGCTAAGCTCAACAGCCTGACGGTCAAGGACCTCAAAATGGCCGCCGATGGCGCATTGCGGGAAGTCGATGGCGCACTGTTGCGCCAGGCGCTGAGTGATCTGAAAGGCGAGAACGAAGTTGATGGAACGGCGGAAATCCCCCAGCCGCAGCCGTACTGTGAAGGGGATATACCCCACTCGATCCGGGTTGCTTGCGCCTCAAATGGCGGCGAACGCCTGGACGGTCATTTCGGTTCCTGCGCGCGGTTCCTGATCTATCAAGTCTCAGCGCACGAAACGCGCCTGATTGCCGTGCGGCCCGCTCCCAGCGTCACCCGGCTGAGCATTGATCATAGCGCGGATCGCGTGGCGTTGATTGCGGACTGCGATTTGTTGTGTGTGTTGTCGATTGGCGGTCCCGCCGCCGCCCGAGTGGTCAACAGCGGCGTTCATCCGATCAAGCGCGCCTGGCCCGGTCAGACGCAACCGGTGCTGGATGAATTGCAAGCTGTGCTGGCCGGCGATCCGCCGCCCTGGCTGGCCCGGATCATTGGCCGCACCTCGACTGTTCAGCCCCCGGTTGAGATTGAGGAGGCGTCATGATCACCCCGCGCCAACTGAACGACATTGCCCAGTGGACATCCACGCACGGCGTTGATTACGCGGCGCTCAGTCACTTGCGCCAGGTATACCCCAACTTGTATTTCACGGATTGTCTGGACGATGACATCAATGATGCAGAGCCGGTGCTGCAGGGCGAGGGCGTCAATGTGTATCTGGTCGATAGCCGTCAGCACTGCTTGCGGTTGACCGATGATCCTCAGATTGCGACCGGGGTCGTGCTCGCGGTCACGACAGAATGTGTAGATTCATGATTTAAAACACTCTTTAAACTCAGTGAGGTAATCATCATGGCCAAGATTGGTTTGTTTTACGCCACCGATACCGGCAACACTCGCAAGATCGCCAAAAAGATCAGGAAGCAGTTTGCCGAAGATGAAATTGAGCTGTTCGATGTAGCAAAGACCACTCCCGAAGCAATGCTGGATTGCGAAGCTCTGATTATTGGCATGCCCACTTTGGGCGATGGTGAATTGCCTGAACCCTTGGCGGAGTTCCTGGGGAAAGTAGAGGCCAGTCACCTGGAAGGAAAACCCATTGCGTTGTTCGGACTGGGCGACCAGGTCGGCTATCCTACTGAATTTGTCGATGCCTTGGGTATTACCTACAAGAAACTCAAGAAGCTGGGTGCCCGTTTTATCGGGAGCTGGTCGGCGGAAGGCTACGAATTCGAGAAATCCAAGGCGCTGCGCGATGGTGAATTTGTGGGCCTGGTTCTCGACCAGGATAACCAGGCGGATCTAACTGAAGATCGCTTGGAAGAATGGCTGGATTTGGTCAAGCCGGAGCTGTTGGGCGAAGCCGTAGCGGGTTGATTATGCAGCACAGTTCAGGCTGTTGCATTTTAAACCGCGCTGATAGACCACGGTTGCGAAATCCCCTCCGACCTCCCCTTTCTCAGAGGGAAGGTGCTACTTAACCTTTAACTTTTGACCTTTAATCTCATGAAAGCCAGCGATCTTGCCGCCTTACGTGACGAACCGGCTTG
>JAGRHM010000011.1:0-2290 GCA_020445005.1 Candidatus Competibacteraceae bacterium
CGTTGGTCAATATACCCCAAAGCCCGCTCAATCCGCGCCAAGGTTTTTGACCGACCCAATAACTCCAAAGTCGCATCGATCGGCGGCGATACCGCTGTGCCCGATACCGCGACCCGCAACGGCTGCGCTACCTTACCCAGCGCTAGTCCGCAGGTTTCGGCAACCTGTTTGACGGCTTCATGAATGTTCCCGGCCCGCCATTCCGGCAAAGCCGCCAGCGTCTCATGCATCTGCCGCAAAGGCGCCTCGGCAGCGACAGTCAGATTTTTGCTAGCGGCTTTCACATCGTAATCTGCAAAGTCTCGATACAAAAACAACGCCGCTTGCGCCATATCTTTCAGCGTATCAGAACGCTCAGCGAACGCGGCTACTACCTCAGTTAAATGTGGCCCTTCACTCGGATCAACGCCCAATTGACCGATCTGCCAGCTTAAATGCCGGGCGACATGCACCGGATCCAGCGTCTTCAAGTAATGCTTGTTCAACCAGATCAGTTTGGATGGATTGATCGCCGAGGGCGCCTTGTTGCAGTGGCTCAGATCAAAAAGCTCAATCATCTCGTCCAGTGAGAAAATTTCCTGATCGCCGTGGGACCAGCCCAGACGCACCAGATAATTCAACACCGCTTCCGGAAGATAACCCAGGTCGCGGTATTCCATCACGCTGGCCGCGCCATGCCGTTTGGACAATTTTTGGCCGTCCGGCCCCTGAATCATCGGCACATGGCCGTATTGGGGAATGGGCGCACCCAATGCTCTGAGAATGTTAATTTGTCGCGGCGTATTGTTAATGTGATCATCACCGCGAATGACATGAGTGATGCCCATATCCATGTCGTCTACTACTACGCAGAAATTGTAGGTCGGCGAGCCGTCGGCGCGAGCGATAATCAGATCATCCAGTTCGGCATTCTTGAATACGATATTGCCGCGAATCAAATCTTCGACTACGACCTCGCCCTCCAGGGGATTCCTGAAGCGCACCACCGGCTCCACCCCCTCACGGGGCGGCCCCTGATAATCCCGATAGCGACCGTCATAGCGCGGCTTTTCCTTACGAATCATTTGCTCGCTGCGCAGCGCTTCCAGCTCTTCCCGCGTGCAATAGCAGTAATAAGCCTGGCCCTCGCGCAGCAGGACTTGCAACACTTCGCGGTAACGGTCGAAACGTTGCGTCTGGTAGAACGGCCCTTCGTCGTAATCCAGCCCCAGCCAGTTCATCCCTTCCAGAATGGCGTTGACCGCTTCCGGCGTGGAACGCTCCAGATCCGTATCCTCAATGCGCAGGACGAAAACGCCGCCGTGATGACGGGCATGCAACCAGGAAAACAGCGCCGTGCGCGCGCCGCCGATGTGCAGATACCCCGTAGGACTGGGGGCAAAACGGGTCTTGATCATTTTTTGATCTTCGTTTCTCAAAGCTTCTTCGACTTGACCGGTCGTTGCCAGTTTGTCACTTCCTTGCGCGGCGCGCGCGTCAGACACAGGCTGCCCTCCGGCACATCACGGCTGACGGATGACCCGGCGCCAATGGTCGCGCCCCGGCCAATTCGCACTGGCGCCACCAGCGAACTGTTGGACCCGATAAAGGCGTCATCTTCGATAACCGTCTTGTGTTTGTTGGCGCCATCATAATTACAGGTGATGGTGCCCGCACCGACGTTGACTCCCGCGCCAATCTCGGCATCCCCCAGATAAGTCAGATGGTTGACCTTGGAGCCAGGGCTGATGTGGGTCTTCTTGGTCTCGACGAAATTGCCGATATGTACGCCCGCCGCCAAGCGGGTTTCTGGCCGCAGGCGAGCGAATGGACCAATCTGTGAACCCGGCCCGACTTCCGCGCCGTCGATCCAGCAATGCGAGAGAATTTCCACATCGTCGCCGATGACTGCATCTTTCAATACGCAAAACGGCCCAATTTTGACTCGGTCGCCCAAACGCACCGTTCCCTCGAATACGACATTCACATCGATCACCACATCCCGTCCGGTCGCGAGGACGCCGCGCACATCGACCCGGGCCGGATCGAGCAAAGTCGCGCCCTCCCGCATCAGCTTTTCCACCTGCTGGCGCTGGTAGTAACGCTCCAATTCGGCGAGTTGCCGGCGATCGTTGACACCCTGGACTTCAAGCGGGTCAGTCACCGTGAATGGTTCGACCGGTACGCTATCCCGCACGGCGAGCGCGATCACATCCGTTAGATAGTATTCACCCTGCGCATTGTCGTTACGCAGTTCAGCAACCCAGCTCCGCAACTTTGTAGTGGAAACCGCCAGAATCCCGGTATTGAT
>JAGRHM010000011.1:2352-3399 GCA_020445005.1 Candidatus Competibacteraceae bacterium
CCTTGATCATCACGGACGATGCGCCCATAGCCTGCTGGGTTATCCAGTTCAGCCGTCAGCAGCGCCAACCGCTCCTGCCGGGCCGCATCGACCAGTGGTTGCAGAGTCTCGGGCTGAATCAGGGGTACATCGCCATACAACACCAAAGTGATTCCGGCATCATCAAGCAGGGGCAATGCCTGCGCCACCGCATGGCCGGTGCCTAACTGCTCCGCTTGTTCAACCCACAATACGCCGGATTCATCTGCGAGAGCGGCGCGCACCGCCTCACCGCCATGTCCATACACGACAACCCGGGTGGCAGCGCTCTCAAGCTGGTGAACAGCGGTCAGCACATGGGCCAACAGAGGACTGCCCCCTAATCGGTGTAACACCTTGGGCAGATCCGACACCATTCGCTTGCCTTGTCCGGCGGCCAGAATCAATACTGAAAGTTGCTGCATGGGATAACCTCTCCTCAAAATGGTCCTTATTGTACAGAACGTCGTCCTTCAACAAAGGAATAACTCTGCGCGCATCGGAGTTTTGTTCAACGCAATCGGCGCAGCGTGTAAAAACCCGCGCCCAGGAACAACAGGGACGGCAGCATAGCGCCAACCAGGGGTGGATAACCATACAACAGCACCACATTGCCCAGCATGTAGTTGAGCAGAAAAAACACTAACCCGAGCAATAATCCGATTAGCAAGCGCTGCCCAACGCTCGTCGAACGTTGCGGGCCAAACACAAAGGGCATTGCAATCACCAACATCGCCAGATAGGTCAAAGGCGCCAGCAGCTTGCGCCACAGCGCCAGCCGGTAGTTTTGCGCATCCAGGCCATTATCCTCCAGATAGTCGACATAGACTTGCAGATCACGAATTGACAACTCGCCGGGATCGGCGGCTAGCACCTCCAGAATCTGTGGGCTGATCGCGGAAACAAAGACCTGGTGAGCCAAATGCTCGGTTAGTACCTTATCCTTCTCCAGAATACTGCGGTCAACGCCTTCCAACAGCCAGCGCCCGGATTGATAGCGCGCGCTCTCGGCATGCAGGATGCTTTGCA
>JAGRHM010000011.1:3553-4628 GCA_020445005.1 Candidatus Competibacteraceae bacterium
TCACGGGCAAACTGTTCCAGCGGGGGCGCAACAAACTCGCCGACGATTATGACCGCTAGACTCAACAACAATCCAGCTTGTAAGACCGACCCGGTCAACCGGGTCAGGGACAGGCCGGCAGCGCGCATCACAATCAGTTCGCTGCCACTGGCCAGTACGCCCATGCCGAGGAGAGCGCCCACAAGCAAAGCCATCGGGAATAATTCGTAAATGCGCTGGGGCTGGATTAACAGTAGATAGCGCAAAGCCGCTAGGAAGTGGTAATGGCCTTTGCCCACATCTTCCAGCTCCACCAGCAAGCTCAAAAAGAATTGCAGGAGCAGCAACGCCAGCAACGTCACCAGCGTTGCCGTGGCGACGGCCCGGAAGATGTAGCGATCAAGCCGATTCATGAAATTCTGGAGCGCTGTAGCAGGCGCAGCAACCGGCGCAGGATTTGGCCACCGACTTGGTAGTGCAGCCATAGTCCCAAGCCGAACAAGAGGAAAATCCCATGCACCCACCATAGGCCCAGACGCCCATCCACGACGCTATGGGTCAGCCAGGATTCGCCGACCCCGACTAGATTGAAGTGAATCGTATAGATCAGCATCGCTGCGACGATCCGCCCATAACGGCCTTCACGCGGATTGGCGCGAGCGAGCAACGGCGCCCACAGTGCGATCAGCAGCAACTGCATCGGGCTGTTCAGGCGCATCTGCAACTCGGCAATATGTCCGGGTTCGCGAGAATGCAGTAATTTTTGCGTCGGCAAGGTCTCCCGGTGGCGCCACGTCTCGGCAGGCGACCGGGTATCAATACGCACCTTGGCTTGTTCGAAGCTGAGCAGATCATAATCGCTGCGGCCCGGCGCACCCCGGTAACGATGACCCTGCTCCAGCACAATGTGGCGAATGCCTTGATCATCGGTTTCCTGCCGACCCCGTTCACCTGTGGTAATGCTAAGTTCGCCGTTGGCTTCACGGGTCTGGATGAAAACGTCGCGCAATTCGCGTTCTTCGAGAGCGCCAATGTACACTACATGGCGGCCCTCCAGTACTTCACGAAAGGTTCCGGGCGTAAACATGGAAACCTC
>JAGRHM010000011.1:4824-7592 GCA_020445005.1 Candidatus Competibacteraceae bacterium
GTCAGCATGACGCTCAACAGGAACGCCAATGGCATTAGGAAGATCAGCACCTCGATCAATTGCAGACTGAGCAGCAGGAAGATGGAATCCCGGGCCAGCAAACCGCTGGCGGCCTTGTTCAGATAGCCGGCCAGGCGATGGCTGAGAACAATGAGCAAGAGAACCAGCACCGTCGCCAGCAAGGTTAAACCGATCTCGCGGATCAAATAACGGTCGATGATTGAGGGCACGCTGGATGGGTTTCCCTGTCAGTGCAACGGCGGAACGCTGGTTCCTGGAATGAACGTCGATAGGTGGGGTGGAATTATACTTGGTTCAGACATCAGCGATCAGCCAGTTCTCCACAGCAAGTCCCGGTACGCGGGAAAATTCGCTCGCGTTATCGGTCACCAGGGTAAGCTCCAGGGCGCGGGCGTGTGCGGCGATGAGGAGGTCATTTGGGCCAATCGACGTGCCCGCGCGCTCCAGCATATTGCGTATGTCGGCGTAATGCTCCTCGACGGGCGGTTCCAGTTTGAGCAGCGATAAGTCGTCGAGTAATTGCTCCAAATGCTGCTCTAAGCGGGGCGCGGGGCGCTTGGCCAAACCAAAGCGAATTTCACACACCACAACAATGCTGACGCCAACATGCCGGGCGCCGACCATCATCAATCGCTGCGCCGCGAGGCCCTTTGGATGACGGGCGATGTTGGACACGATATTGGTGTCCAGCAAATAGCGTAGACTGCTCATAGCCTGATGTCGTCTAATGGCGGCAATCCTTCATCGACATCGGGAAATTCCTCATCCTCAATCGTTTCCCAGGAGGCGAGGAGTTCAGCGATATTGTTGAATTTTCTGACAGGCTCCAGAACCAGGCAGTCGCCGTCCTTGCGGATGACGACTTCCTGACCGGGCAATTCGAATTCGCGCGGAATGCGCACGGCCTGATTGCGGCCATTGCGGAACAGGCGGGCGCGGCGTTCGGCAGTGGAAGTAGACATGATCGTCTCTCCAGCGAATAACATAGGCCAAGCATATGCTTGGTTTGCATCTACGTCAATGTGCCTCATCCCAGTTCATGCCGGTTCCGATGTCCACTTCCAGGGGTACTTTCAAGTCAGCGGCGGCGGCCATCAACACGCGAATTTGCGCGCTCGCCGCATCGACCACACCCTCGACGACTTCAAAAACCAGCTCGTCATGCACCTGCATGATCATGCGCGCCTCAATATTTGACTCTTGCAACCAGCAATGCACGGCTAGCATCGCCCGCTTGATAATATCGGCGGCGGTGCCCTGCATCGGCGCGTTAATCGCGGCCCGTTCGGCGGCCTGCCGACGCTGGCCATTACGCGCGCGAATCTCGGGCAGGTACAACCGCCGGCCAAACACCGTTTCCACGTAACCCGTTTCCGCAGCTTGGCGGCGAGTGTTCTCCATGTACGCCTTGACGCCGGGGTAACGGGCGAAATAGCGCGCCACATAATCCTGAGCGGCCTCGCGCTCGATTCCTAGTTGCCGGGCCAGTCCGAAGGCCGACATGCCGTAGATCAGGCCAAAATTGATAGCCTTCGCGCTGCGGCGCTGTTCGGCGCTTACCTGCTCCGGCGCAACTCCGAACACCTCAGCGGCGGTCGCTCGATGAATGTCAGCGCCGTCGGCGAAAGCGTGCAGCAAGCCCGCGTCCCCGGACAGATGGGCCATAATCCGCAATTCGATTTGTGAATAATCCGCCGCCAGCATCACCCAACCCGGTTCCGGCACAAACGCCTGGCGAATGCGCCGCCCTTCCAGAGTGCGGGTCGGAATGTTCTGCAAATTGGGATCGGAGGACGACAGCCGACCAGTGCTGGCGACCGCCTGATGGTAGGAGGTATGCACCCGTCCGGTTGCACGGTGAATCTGTTCGGGCAGCCGGTCGGTATAGGTCGATTTCAGCTTGCTGAGTGTCCGGTGTTCCAGGATCACCTTGGGCAAGGGATACTCCAGCGCCAGTTCCTGCAATACATCTTCGGCGGTGGAAGCCTGACCGGTCGGGGTTTTCTTGCCGGCGGGCAGTTTAAGTCGCTCAAACAGGATATTTTGCAACTGCTTGGGTGAGCCGAGATTAAAGCGTTCGCCAGCCAGATCCCAGGCTTGCTGCTCCAGTTCTCGCAACCGGTGGGCTAATTCACCGCTTTGCTGACGCAAGGCAACCGCATCCACCTTGACCCCGGTCCGCTCCATGTCGCCCAACACCTCGATCAATGGGATTTCCAGGTTTTCGTAGAGTCGCCGTAACCCCGGTTCATGTTCCAGGCGCGGCCACAGACTCTGATGCAGACGCAAGGTGACATCGGCGTCTTCAGCGGCGTAGGGGCCAGCCTGCTCCAGCGGCACTTCGTTGAACGTCAGTTGCTTCGCACCTTTGCCGGCAACGTCTTCATAGTGAATGGTGCGCAGGTTCAAGTGCCGTTCCGCCAGGGAGTCGAGATCATGGCGGGCGGTGGAATCCAGCACGTAGGATTCCAGCAGGGTGTCATGGCGGATGCCGCGCAGGTTAATTCCGTGGTTGGCGAGAACGTGCCGGTCGTACTTGAGATGCTGCCCGACCTTGGCCCGGTCGGGATTTTCCAGCAGAGGTCGGAATTGTTCGAGCACCTGTTCCCGGTTCAACTGGTCGGGTACGCCGGGGTAGTCATGGGCCAGCGGAACATAAGCCGCCTCGCCGGGAGTGATGGCAAAGGACACGCCGACGATGCGAGCGTCCAGGTAGTTCAGGCTGGTGGTCTCGGTGTCGAAAGCGA
>JAGRHM010000434.1 GCA_020445005.1 Candidatus Competibacteraceae bacterium
ACAACAAGCGACTGTCGATATTGCGAAATTCCGGATCATGGTCGGGAAAATGCTGACCAATATCGCCTAATCCTGCGGCCCCGAGCAAGGCGTCGCAAAGCGCGTGCAACAACACATCGCCATCGGAATGGGCAATCAAGCCGTGCGTATGCGGGATGCGAACGCCGCCCAGGGTAATAAATTCGCCCGGGCCAAAGGCGTGAACGTCAAAACCGTGTCCGATGCGCATGTCGTTAGCCTTCCTGGGGTGTGGCCGTGGAATGGCGCGTTAAATAAAATTCGGCCAACGCCAGATCTTCCGGTCGAGTAATCTTCACATTATCTGCCCGCCCCTCAACCAGACGCGGTGCAAAGCCCGCCGCTTCTATCGCCGCTGCTTCATCAGTCACTAACCACCCGGTTTCCAGCGTCGCCCGCAAGGCATCGCGCAACATTCCCAGTCGAAACATTTGCGGCGTCAGCGCATGCCAAAGCCGGGAACGATCCACAGTCGCTGTGACCCGCCCGGCATTGTCGACTTCCTTTAATGTGTCCCGCACCGGAACCGCCAGCAATCCGCCAACGGGATCATCCGCCAGTTCAACCAGCAACCGGTCAAGATCGCTGGTGGTCAAACAGGGACGGGCGGCGTCGTGAACCAGCACCCAATCATCGGGATGCGCCCACTTCCAGAGTGTCTCCAACCCATTCAGCACCGAATGACAGCGTTCAGCGCCGCCAGCGACGACTTGCAGGGGCTTATCCGTCACCATGCTGGCGGCGACCTCCGGCCACCATTCATCTCCTGGACTAATCGCGACGACCAGGCCAATAACGGGCGGATAACTCAGCAAAGTGTCCAGGGCATGAGCGATGACCGGACGGCCCACCAGTGGCAAATACTGCTTGGGAATCGTTGTTCTCATCCGCTTACCCGCGCCAGCGGCTGGCGTCATCGCCCAATAACGCGGCGCACTCATCGCGATCTCACCGGCGATTTACGGGAGGAAGCAACAGGTTTGGCTGACTTCGACTCGACCGGTTTGGGTAATGGTTCCTCAAGAATGCGATAGAAGGTCTCGTCCGGTCGAATCATGCCCATTTCAGTGCGCGCGCGCTCTTCAATCGCCATCAATCCATTCTTCAGGTCGATAACATCTGCTTCCAGAGCGCGATTGCGTTCGTTCAGCGCGGCGTTTTCCTCAATTTGCGCCTGGACTGCAATGCGCAAGGCCAGCGTTTGCCGCACTCCATCCTCGGCAAGCCATAACAGGTAGTGTAAGAAGATCAACACTGCAATCAGCACTGCGATCAGAATCTGGAGTTTGAGACCTTGTTCGGTGGGATGAGCCATAACGGCGAGCGATGATAAAAACAACCCGCACCCCCCTGACCTCTGCGGTGAAAACAGCAGGAAAGGAAGATGCGGTTTGAAAGAAATTGACAACCCGTTTTTACGAAAACCCTCTCCCCCTCAAGAGGGGGGAGGGTCAGGGTGCGGGGGTAACGGGATTGCGCCTCGCTCAGTCGCGGAACACGTTGAAGGCTTTCTTTCCTGGATAGACCGCGGCTGAACCCAGTTCCTCCTCGATGACCAGCAGCCGGTTGTACTTGGCGATGCGGTCGGAGCGGCTCAGCGAACCGGTCTTGAT
>JAGRHM010000435.1 GCA_020445005.1 Candidatus Competibacteraceae bacterium
TAAAGTGCTCAAGACGTAAAGCCAGCGAGTTCGGCTCATGGTTGCCATCTCCAAAGTGAGGGAAGCTTGCTATAACCATAAACGCCTGGAGATGGAAAGTGGGGTTAGCCGGAGAAATAATTAAAGAGCAGAGCTCGACAACGACGCCTTGTCTCTATAGGTTGCTGTTAATGACCAGCATCGCTCCAGTCATGCAACCGGATTCCGTCGGGTCACACAGGAACGCGATGACTTTGGCGACATCAACCGGACCGGTGCAGGTGCGCAGATGAGGCGCAGCCTGGCGCAACATGGCGGTATCTACCGCTCCGGGGGCGACGCCGTTGACGCGGATGCCACGATCGCGACCTTCAGCGGCCAGCGCTTCGGTTAAACCCGTCAGGGCAAACTTGCTGACGGTATAGGCGGCGTAACCGGGGAATTTCTCGGTTCCCGGCATCCCGCCCAGTGAAGATATGTTGACGATCGCGCCGCCGTGCGTGCGCATCAGACGGAACGCCTGTTGCGCGCATAGCATCGCACCGCGCAGGTTGACCGCCATCAACCGATCCCAGTCGTTGACCGCAAAGTCAGCGAATGATCCACTTAATAAAATGGCGGCGTTGTTGACCAGAATGTCCAGCCGGCCAAAATCAGCGGCGATTTGCGCGAACGCGGCTTCTACAGCGGTCTCGTCGGCGACATCCAGCACCACGGATGAGGCGCTGTATCCATTGGCGCGAAGCTGGTTCACCGTGACGCTTAATTCTTTCCCGGTGCGGCTGGCGACGATCACATGAGCGCCTTTGCGGGCCAGCGCTTCGGCGGTCGCTGCGCCGATGCCGCGTCCGCCGCCGGTGATCAGGGCGACCTGGTTTTGCAAGGACAGCGTTAATTTGTGAGTCACGGTTCTGCGCCTTGCCTTAATCGATCACGCCATATCGTTCCCGATAGTCCCGCATCTTCTGCAAATATGGGGCATATTCCGGTCGCTCAGCCAGCCAGGCAATCAAATCGTCCAGTTTAACGATGCTGGTCACGGGGATACCATGAATGCGTTCAACTTCTTGTACTGCGGATAATTCGCCTTGACCCCGTTCCTGGCGATCCAGGGCGATTACTACCCCAGCAGGCGTCGCACTATGCGCGGTCAGAATCTGCATGGTCTCGCGAATGGCAGTGCCGGCGGTGATGACATCGTCTATGATCAACACGCGCCCCTGAAGCGGCGCACCGACAATCAGGCCGCCTTCGCCATGATCTTTGGCTTCCTTGCGGTTCGAACACCAAGGCAGATCTCTATTTTTTTCCGCGAGCGCGATAGCGACTGCTGCTACCAGTGGAATCCCCTTATAAGCTGGGCCAAACAGTATATCGAATGACAGCTTGGCGCTTATGATAACGTTCGCATAAAACTTGCCTAATTGGACTAGTGCTGAGCCATTGGCAAACAATCCAGCATTAAAGAAATAGGGACTGAGCCGCCCAGATTTAAGGGTAAACTCACCAAAGCGCAATACTCCTCGCGCAATGGCAAAGTCGAGAAAGTCGCGTTGATAGTCGCGCATGGTTCGAGATTCC
>JAGRHM010000436.1 GCA_020445005.1 Candidatus Competibacteraceae bacterium
ACAAGCTGTCGGCGCTAGCAGACCAGAGCAATCGCACTATTTATTTTTCCAGATTTTTATCAATAACTTACAAATAAAAAGTGGTACCCTGATAAAATAAATCAATTTGTCAGATCAACATAACACAACTATCCTGCTTGGATAGCTCTATGACGATGGTTGTTGAATAGGCTATGCTATTCATTATACAAAATCGTTCCTTCGCCCTAACGCTGCCCGAGACGGCTGAAAGCGACCAGACGCCCGTAGTGCGGAGTCTGTGGCAAGTGATTGGCGATCAGCAAACGTATATTGATCGCTTGGAGGAAGAGTTGTGGCGGATGCAAGGCAGTCCCTCACGTCCGCAAATTGAAGCCCAACACTAAAGAATCACCGAACACAGTGACAAACTTTGGAGGAGCTACAAAGCTTGTATTTTCAACTACGTAACTCCTAATTCTTTCAACTTTTTACTTTTGGAAATCAAACCCATGCCCATCAGATCTCTTGCTTTGGCTACTCATGTCATCATCTTTGCTTGTGTGCCAGTTATGGCTCAAGCGGTTGAAGAAACCCCAATGTCTATCCCTGGTGGCACTTACATTTCAGCCGACCAGGCGAAAGAACAGTTCGATAAAGGGGTGGTGTTTGTTGATGCGCGCGTGGCGGCTGAATACGCTGATCAGCACATCAAGAATGCCATCAACGTGGTTTACAAGGAAACCTATCCCCGAGAAGCCAAGACCGATCCAGCGGATACGTTCAATATCGACAAGTTGCCGAAAGATAAGGAGAAGTCCCTGGTTTTCTATTGCAACGGATCGCCGTGTTGGAAGGGTTATAAAGGGGCTGCGGCGGCGATTAAATCAGGATACAAGCAGGTTTATTGGTTCCGTGACGGCTTGCCAGCCTGGATAGCTAAGAGCTTCCCTGTCGAATAATCCAAACTCTCCAGCGCGTATATGCCCCCTTCGCACCAACGGGTGAAAGGAGCATATACGCGCCGCCAGAATGCAGTTCTTTGCTTGATCCCTATATCTCCTGCGTGGGTGGCAGGAATTAAATTATTGCCATGCAGTCGCTCATTGAAGCCAAGCAGCTTCCCTGTCAGTCCGGTCCTTGTCGGCTTTCCTATATACGAAGAAAATTTTAATGAAAACAATATATTTACACTGGGGTATCAGGAAGATTTGTTACGCTACGACCGCATTTTTTTTATCAATCATCCTGGCGTTGGTTGGCTTGGTGGCTTATCAGGCGCGTGAGAGCGAACGCCGCATGGCGGAAGTTTACGAGAATCGGGTAACGCCAGCGTCCATGCTCCAGGCCATGAGCGCGGATTTACAGGAGGTTCGTTTCCGCATTGCGGGTGTCCTGCTGGGTCAAATGCCTGTTGTGGGTTCCCGAAACCATTTGATCGAAGTAAAGCAGCGCCTTATGGCGAACTGGATTGAGTTTAAGGGA
The DNA here is from genome assembly GCA_020445005.1 of Candidatus Competibacteraceae bacterium. Classification (GTDB taxonomy): domain Bacteria; phylum Pseudomonadota; class Gammaproteobacteria; order Competibacterales; family Competibacteraceae; genus UBA2383. The sequence goes on from JAGRHM010000436.1 coordinate 1,444, forward strand.
AAAATTAAGATCCGTCAGTCAGATAACGAAGAAGAGAAACTGATCGCCAGCATCGAAGAAAATTTCCCGTTGCTGTCACCACTCTTCTCCAAGTTAGATACGGCCTATGCCAGCGGAGATAAGAAGATCATTACACCCCTATTGGAAGATGAGTGGCCCATCATCCACGCCAAGTTGGTCAAGCCTATGGAAAAGCTTGAGGTGCTTCAGAACAGGGCTACACGTAATATTTACGATCTAAGCATTGCTTCAGGTAAACAGATTGCGATGGTGTCACTCTCGGTTTCTGCCGGTGTTATCGTCTTCAGTATCTTGCTGGCATGGTTGCTGACCCGCTCGATCACCCGCTTGCTGCGAGAAGTGATGACGGTTTCGGAACGCATTGCTCGTGGCGATCTGACAGCGGACATTCGCGTGACTTCCCAGGACGAAACCGGGCAGATATTGGGTTCCATGAGAAATATGGCGACCCAATTCAAGAAGATCGTCAACGAGGTCACTCAAGCCACTAGCCAGGTCAATTCGTCCGCGGCCGAGATTGCCCAGGGGAGCGCCGATCTGTCGCAACGCACCGAAGAACAGGCGTCTGCTCTGGAAGAAACGGCCTCGTCGATGGAAGAACTCACCGCCACGGTGAAGCAAAGCGCCGACAACGCTGGACAGGCCAATCAACTAGCCGGCGCGGCGCGGGCGCAGGCCGAGCAAGGCGGCCAGGTGGTCGAGCAGGCAGTGACGGCGATGAATGCGATCAGCACCAGTAGCCGCAAGATCGCCGACATCATCAGCGTCATCGATGAAATCGCCTTCCAGACCAATTTGCTGGCGTTAAACGCGGCGGTGGAAGCCGCAAGAGCGGGTGAACAAGGCCGGGGTTTTGCCGTGGTGGCCGCCGAAGTGCGCAAACTCGCCCAACGCAGCGCCGATGCCGCTAAGGAGATCAAGGAGCTGATCACCGACAGCGTGGCCAAGGTCGAAGACGGCGGTAAACTGGTCGAGCAATCCGGGAAAACCCTGCAAGAGATCGTCACGGCGGTCAAGAAAGTCAGCGACATCGTTGCCGAGATGGCCGCCGCCAGCCGGGAACAGGCTTCCGGGATCGAACAGGTCAATCGGGCGATTCTGTCGATGGATCAGGTTACCCAACAGAATGCGGCGCTGGTGGAAGAAACGGCCGCTGCCAGTCAGTCCATGGGCGAGCAGGCCCATGAACTACAAAACCTAATGGGCTTTTTCAAGCTGAGCCAACAGGTCTAGACAGAGGTAGTCCCGTTTATCTGAACAGTCATCCTGCTAAAGATTAAGTGGATTCACCGCCAAGGCCACATAGCGCGATTGCTCTGGGCGCCCCCATTCCAGGCGAGACAGGAAGATGCCGGATGAAGTTTGCTTTGAAACCCTGCCAGCACTACCGCAGCCGGCTGTGGTAGCCGGACTAGATTGGCCGAACATGGCATCGAGCGACACCACCGCACCCTGGAGGTCGAACAATTCCAGCAGGTCCGGGCTAGCCGCCGCTTGCGTCAACGGGCACCGCCTTGGCAGGATCGATCCACCAGGCGTTCAGTTGCACCCCCTGCAAAGGAGTCACAGCCGGGTAGCCGAACTTGTCCCAGAAGGCGAGTCGGGCGTAGGGAATATGCCAGTGCGGGATCACCAGGTAATTCCATTGCAGCGCCCGATCCAGCGCCCGCACCCGAGTAATCAGGCTGGCGCGATCCGGTGCGGCGATCACCTGCTCGACCAATGCATCCACTGCGGGATTTTTAAGACCGGCCAGATTGCGGCTGCCTGGCTGGTCGGCGGAAGCGCTGCTCCAGAATTCCCGCTGTTCGTTACCGGGGGACAAGGACTGTCCCCAGACATGCACGATCATGTCGAAGTCAAAGTCGCGCACCCGGTTCTCGTATTGCGCGGAATCCACCGTGCGCACGCTCATCTCGATGCCCAGTCGCTCCAGGTTGCGGGCAAATGGCAGACCAATCCGCTCCCAGGTCGGCTCGGCGATCAGCAACTCGAACCGGAACGGTTCACCGGTTTTTGCATTAACCAGCTTGCGGTCGCGGAAGGTCCAGCCAGCCTCTTGCAACAGTTCCAGCGCCTTGCGCAGATTAGCGCGCAATTGCACGTCATCCTTGGCCACCGGCGGCTGGTACTCGGTTGTAAATACTTCCGACGGCAGATCCTTGCGCAACGGCTCCAGCAGCGCCAGTTCCTCTGGGGATGGCAATCCGCGCGCGGCCAGCTCCGAATTATCGAAATAGCTCCGGGTCCGTTTGTATTGGTCAAAGAACAGGTTGCGATTGCTCCATTCAAAGTCGAAGGCATAGGCCAGCGCCTCACGAACCTTGGAATTTTGAAAAAGCGGTCGCCGCAGGTTGTATACAAATCCCTGCATCCCGGATGGCAATTGATTTGGGAAGGTTTCTTTCTTGACCCGTCCCTCGCGCAAGGCTGGAAAGTCGTAACC
>JAGRHM010000437.1 GCA_020445005.1 Candidatus Competibacteraceae bacterium
CACCAGCATCACGTCGATATAGGGAACAATGTTGATTTCCGCTTTCAGGCGGCTGTGTGAACGGCGTCGGGACATACGCTAACCCTGGGCTGCCGGAGCGCGGTTCTTACGCAGGTGATAGGATTGCCGCTGGAGAATATTGGAAAATTCCTCCATGAAAGTCTCGTAGCGGTTAGCCAGTCGATCCACATCATGGGCGTAGCGGTTGTAAAAAATCACTGCCGGGATAGCGGCGAACAAGCCCATTGCGGTAGCAATCAGCGCTTCGGCGATGCCTGGCGCTACCTGAGCCAGAGTTGCTTGCTGGGTGACGCCCAGCGCCATGAAGGCGTTCATGATACCCCATACTGTGCCAAACAGACCAATGTACGGACTGGTCGAGCCGGCGGTCGCCAGCATGGGCAGGTACATTTCCAGATCATCCAGTTCCCGCGAACCGGTAGCCCGCATCGCCCGTTGCGCGCCGCTGACTACGGATTCCGGATCGACGGTCGGCTGGGCACGCAATCGCAGGAACTCCTGGAAGCCCGCCAGAAAGATGGCGTCCATTCCCCAGACCGGCTCCTTCTGGCGATTGATTCGGGTGTATAATGACGCCAGATCAATACCTGACCAGAAATCATCCTCGAACTGATCCGCTGCGCCCCGCGCGGAACTCAGCACCAAGTGCTTTTTAACAATCACCCACCACGAGCCCAGCGAAATCAACACTAATATCAGCATGATCAATTGCACGATCACACTGGCATTGGCGATCAGGCTCCAGAATGACGTCTCATGGGTCACCCGCAATCTCCTTCAGGTTCCTTCATTAATTTCCGCTAAAATTCTGCTTCATAGAACGGATAGCCGACAACCGCTCCGCAGAAAAACAATATTTCATGGAGAATCGCTCATGCGCGCTTTCATTTTACCGATTTTGTTGCTGATTACGCTGCCTGTCATAGCCGCAACGCCGTTGACCTTTGAAGAAACCGATACCGATGGCGATGGCCTGATCAGCGCCGACGAAGCCGCCAATGTCGAAGGACTGGATTTCAATACCGCCGACGGCGATAACGATGGTACGCTGACTGTCGATGAATACGACATTGCTGTAGAAAAATTGTCGTCACCAAACCCCGCCCGTTCGCCAACCCCAGCAGCAGGCCCGCCGCGCCCGCCCGAACCTTAATTACTGTTTCAGGAACCGGCGCTGAACAAATCGCCGCCCGTTGCCGAAGCCGTGGGAATGAGTCCGAAATGCCGATAGGCATGGGCGGTTGCTACCCGTCCGCGCGGCGTGCGCATTAGAAAGCCCTGCTGGATTAGGTAGGGCTCCAACACGTCCTCAATCGTTCCCCGTTCTTCGCTGATCGCCGCCGCCAAAGTATCCAATCCCACGGGGCCGCCGCTGAATTTGTCGATCATCAACCACAATAAGCGCCGGTCCATTTCATCGAAACCGCAGGCATCCACTTTAAGCAAATCGAGCGCCCGCTGTGCTACATCAACCGTGATCTGGCCATCCGCCCGCACCTCGGCGAAATCGCGCACCCGACGCAGCAGGCGATTAGCGATACGCGGCGTACCACGCGAACGCCGGCCAATTTCCGCCGCACCTGGCGGAACGTCAATCTCGATGCCGAGAATCCGCGCAGACCGGGCGACAATCTCGGTCAACTCCTCGGCGGTATAAAATTCCAGACGATGCACAATCCCAAACCGGTCGCGCAACGGCGAGGTCAATAACCCGGCGCGGGTTGTCGCGCCGACCAAGGTAAAAGGCGCCACATCCAGTTTAATCGAGCGCGCCGCCGGGCCTTCGCCAATCATAATGTCGATTTGGTAATCCTCCATTGCCGGATACAGGATTTCCTCGATCATGGGACTGAGGCGATGAATCTCGTCAATAAACAGCACGTCGCGTGGTTCGAGATTGGTCAGCAGCGCCGCTAGATCGCCGGGTCGCTCCAGTACTGGGCCTGAAGTTTGCCGAAGGTTAACCCCCATTTCGGCGGCAACGATGTGCGCCAGCGTAGTTTTGCCCAGCCCTGGCGGCCCGAATAGGAGAACATGGTCAAGCGCTTCGCCCCGAGCGCGAGCAGCATGAATAAAAATCTCCATCTGCTCGCGCATAGCCTGTTGGCCAATATATTCCGCCAGGCGACGAGGCCGCACCGCCCGGTCGATGACGGTATCCTCGTTATTGGCGGCTGGTGTAATCAGACGGTCTGGCGCGTTCATGATCCAAGGCTAAAGGCTAAGGCTAAAGGTTGAAAAAGCTTACCGGCGCACGCTGGCTTGCAAAGCCTGGCGGATGATCGCTTCGCTGGTCAGTCCTTCGGTCTCCAGCGACTGCACCATGCGCGACGCATCAGGCAACTTGTACCCTAACGCCACTAGGGCGCTAATAGCGTCATCGACCGGATTGGCCTTGGTTGCGACGTTTCGTTCACCGCGCAGAACCACAGTAGCCGGATACACTCCTAGTTCGCCGATCCGGTCGCGCATTTCAATAATCAACCGTTCAGCAGTCTTCTTGCCCACACCCGGCAAACGAGTTAACGATGTGGCGTCACCTTCACGCACACAGCGCCCGAACAGTTCCACGCTCATCCCGGATAGAATCAGCAGCGCCAGCCGTGGGCCGACGCCAGTGACTCGAATCAGACTGCGAAACAAACTCCGTTCCGCCGAGTCGGCAAAGCCATACAGGGTATGGGCGTCCTCGCGCACGGTTAGATGCGTCAATAACGTCACTTCCGCCCCGACTTCCGGCAGGGTTTGGAAGGTAGTCAGCGACGCCTCCAGTTCATAACCGACTCCGTGGGCGTCGATCATCAAATACGGCGGCTGTTTCCAAGCCAGCAGTCCGCGCAAACGCCCGATCATCGCCGCCGCCTCCGGGTCAGTCCGGCAATAACGCCCAACCGGTTCAAAGTTTGCCGGGTGTGGCCATGACAGATCGCCACGGCCAAGGCATCGGCGGCGTCAGCCTGCGGCGGTTCCGGCAGGTTCAATAACAGGGTGACCATGCGCTGCACTTGTGTTTTATCCGCCGCACCGCTGCCGACCACCGCCTGTTTAATCGCACGCGCCGCATATTCGCTGACCGGTAATTCCGCTATCACGACTGCGCACAGGGCCGCCCCCCGGGCTTGACCGAGCTTTAACGCCGAATCAGGATTCCGATGCATGAACACTTGTTCTACAGCCACTTCCACCGGTTGATATTCGGCAATCACGCGCGTTACGCCTTCGTAGATAGTTTTCAGGCGCTCCGGGACCGGTCGGTCACTGGGCGTCTGAATGCAACCACTGACGACATGGCGTCCCTGCGACCCTTCCATGTCGATAATGCCGTAACCGGTGATGCGTGAACCCGGATCAATGCCCATCAGCCGTATGATCGTCACACTCAGAGTTTTGCCAGAATATCCTCGGGAATATCAGCGTTGGAATAGACATTCTGGGTATCGTCCAGGTCTTCCAGTAAATCCAGGAGCTTGACCATTTTTTGCGCGTCTTCCAAACCCAGCGTCGTATTGGAGCTGGCGCGTTGAGTGACCTCGGCGCTCTCCGGTTCCAGGCCCGCCGCGGCCATCGCCTCTCGCACCTGCTGAAAAGCCGCTGGCTCGGTCAATACGTCCACCGAACTGTCATCGTTCGTGACGACATCGTCGGCGCCGGCTTCGATAGCCACTTCCATGATTCGGTCCTCGTCGCTGTCCGCCGGGTAGCTCAATACACCTTGTTCGGTGAACTGGAAGGCGACTGAGCCGCTGGTGCCCAAATTGCCGCCGCATTTGCTGAAGGCGTGACGCACCTCCGCCACCGTGCGATTGCGGTTATCGGTTACAGCGTCGACCATCACCGCTACGCCGCCCGGGCCATAACCCTCGTAGCGAATTTCTTCGTATTCCACGCCTTCCAGGGAACCTGCGCCGCGCTTGATCGCTCGCTCGATCGTGTCTCTGGGCATATTGGCGGTCAGCGCCTTGTCCATCGCCAGGCGCAGACGCGGATTCGCCCCTGGATCGCCGCCGCCCATGCGCGCTGCGACGGTGATTTCCCGAATCAGGCGCGTGAACAACTTACCGCGTTTGGCGTCCTGCGTATTTTTCCGATGTTGAATATTGGCCCATTTACTATGTCCAGCCATACGAAGCCTCTTGCCGGGTCTGCTTTGCGATACGGTTCAATATCATCAGTTTAGCACTTTGCCGCACGGCTACTCATGACGCGGGTGGTGAAATCGGCCCGTGGCGAAGAACGCACAGGACTGGGTAATCGTGGATGGGTCGACCAGCATTTGCATGTGCGAGACGGGCAAACAAATGTGGTCGGCCATGCCGGGAAACTGTGTTTCGACTACGGCGATCATGCCATCAGCCGGAGCCGGCATAGCTGGAAATAGCAGGCCAACACCGATGTTCAGCGTACCCGCAATCGAACCCAGTAGATTCGGCGCGCTCCAGGCTGGCGCGCCGCCCAGCAATCCCTCTTCCAACGCCCGTCCCACGAAGAAGCCCAGACCGCTGTAGTGCATGATCTGCGCTGCATAGCTCCCCTGATGCGGAGTACCCAGCGTGACGATACGCCCTGGTCGTTGCTTAGGATAGTGATGGAAGAGATAGCGCACGACCAAGCCACCCATGCTGTGGGCCAGGAAATGCACAGTAGACGACTCCAACCGTTCCAATAATCGATGCAGATCTTCGGCGTTTTCCGCCGGCGAACGGGTCATGCTCGGATAGGAAAAATTCACGGTGTGATAGCCGGATTCCTCCAGCCAGTACTCCAACAGGCGCATCCATAGACCATGGACATACAAACCATGCACCAGTACTACCGTTTCGCGCTGGGCCGCCATCATTGACTCCGGGTGATTTGGGTAAAGGCGG
>JAGRHM010000438.1 GCA_020445005.1 Candidatus Competibacteraceae bacterium
CGCCACCCCCGATGTCATCCGCTGCAACCGGGCGGAAATACCCCACCACCCAGCCGCTCAACTGCGCCGTTACACTGCTGGATACGTTTACATCGCCCTCGGCGCATGGGTCGGATTGGCATAAGTTGACCAGTGTCGTGGCCCGGTGCCGGGTCGGTCCGGCCTGCGCCCGGCCCTCCAGCACCGTATGTTCCGGTTCAGCCTGGTCCGCCACCCACACCTTCACTTGCAACCGATCCCCGGCCAGGGTCTGCGCCTGGGTATCGAGCACCACAGCGACGGCCTCGGCTGGGATCCCGCACGGCTCCCGCACCGCCACCGGACGCACTTCGCCGGTGTTCCACCAGTCATCCGCCACGACCGGGCAAGCATCGCTCAAGCCGACATACACGCTGGGGGGCAGGGCCGGTGACGGTTCCTGACCGGGTAGATTGCGTTGTCCCCAGGCCAGGCTCGGCGTCAGGCTCACTGCCAGCAACAGGCTCAGGGGCAATGGCATCGCTATCGGAGGGTTCATTCGCGTATTCCTCGATTTGTTTAGGATTGATTCAGGTGCGTACTATGTACCGTTACGAAATGAGGCATAAGACGGAACTGCGACATAAAGTTTAGGATTGTTGCGAGAGGCTGCAAGTATTTCGGAGGTGCTGGCTAATCGAAATGACCAACAAAAAACATACCCAAATTTATTGGCTTGCATTGCTGTTGGATTAACAATTTATTTTTAATTAAGTTGAAAGGGTACTGAATTGCATGCATGGGAACGTTAATTCACGCAGTCGATGTTTCAAATTGAAACAGAGCGTTGAAATGGTGTTTCATTTTGAAACATTGAGCGTACTTGTGAAAGAAAGGGGAGCACATAGTAATGCAGGGATTGAGTCGTCAGCCCGCAACTGCCGCCCGCGCTGCATTGAGCAGAGCATCCCGATCAGCATTGCTGAGCGGCGCTCCCGCAGCGATGCGCGCACCAATTTCCGGGCAACGGGCGGCGGTTTGCTCGCGCACGGCCTGTTCCGCGTTCATCATGCGTTCCAGAGGAACCGGATCGAACACGCCCTCGGTGACCGCCAGCAACACGGCGATTTGTTCGGCGACTGTTAAAGGTTGATATTGCCGCTGTTTCAACACTTCCCGCACCCGCCGGCCGCGCTCGATGGTCTGACGGGTTGCTTCATCCAACCGCGTACCAAAACGAGCAAAGGTTTCCAGTTCCTCGAACTGGGAATACGCCAGCCGCAGTTCAGCGGCAATCGCCCGATAAGCCGGTAACTGGGTCTTGCCGCCCACCCGCGATACCGATGCGCCGACATCGACCGCCGGTAAAATCCCCTTCCGCGCCAGATCCGGGGACAGCACAATCTGCCCGTCGGTAATCGAAATCAGATTGGTGGGAATGTACGCCGACAGGTTTTGCGCCTCGGTTTCAATGATCGGCAACGCCGACAGCGAACCGCCACCCTGCTCGGGTCGTAAATGCGTGGCCCGTTCCAGCAGACGGGAGTGCAGGTAGAAAATATCGCCGGGGTAAGCTTCCCGGCCTGGCGGGCGACGGAGCAATAACGACAGTTCCCGATACGCCTGGGCATGGCGGGTCAGGTCGTCATAAACAATCAACACGTCGCGCCCCCGCGCCATGAACCATTCCGCCATCGTGGTCGCTGCGTAGGGCGTTAGGACTTGCAACCCCGGCGGGTCTTCCCCGGCGGCCACCACCAGGAAGGTGTAACGCAGCGCGCCGCGTCGACGCAGGTCGTCAATCACCCGCGCTACTGCTGAACCGCGTTGGCCAATGCCGCAGTAAACGCAGATCACGTTCTGCCCGGACTGGTTAAGGATGGCATCCACCGCCAGCGCGGTCTTGCCGGTCTGCCGATCGCCGAGAATCAGTTCGCGCTGACCGCGTCCCACGGGAATGGCGGCGTCAATGACTTTAATACCGGTCGCCAGCGGGACGCTGACCGGCGCGCGCTGCATGATGGCTGGGGCCGGACGTTCCAGCGGCAGACGCTCTGCGGTGATCAGCGGACCCGCCTCGTCCAGCGGCTCGCCAAGGGCATTGACCACTCGCCCCAAGAGTTCTGGACCCACCGGCGTATCGACGACCCGCCCAGTGCGTTCGACCGGATCGCCGGCCTTGAGTCCGTTGCTGTCGTTCAGCAGCACCACCCCGACTTCCTCGGGATCAAGATTGAACGCAATGCCGAGAATGTTGTTGGGGAAACGCACCAGCTCCATGGATTCGACCCCGGGCAAGCCATTGACTTGGGCGACCCCTTGACCCACCCGTTTTACAATGCCGGTTTCAACCACGGCTGGGGAAGGGCGATAAGCGGCCAGCGCCGCGTCAAACGGCGCAAACAGATTAAGCGAGCTTATCGTCATGGCCTGCATCTGTTTCTGGTGCGTTCAATACCCTGGCCAGCGCCGCAGCGAAACCGTCAAGATAACTGTCCAGAGTCCAGGCCAGGCGATGGCCAGGCATTTCCAGGATGATGCCGCAGGCCGCGTTCGGATCGTGATGAAAGGTCAAGGTAATCCCGTCGCCCAACAATTCGCTCAAGGCCGCCTGGCAATGTTGCTGTAAGGAAACGTCCAGGGGAAATGCAGTGCTGATCACGCATCCCCCCAGAGCTGCTCGCGCCAGCGTCGCGCGTTCACCGGTCTCCAGGGTGCGGAGCCGGGTCAACAGTGGTTCGAGCATGCGCCGCTCCAGATCGGCATCCGCTAGTTCACGCAAGGCATGGCGAACCGCTTCGGTAAGTCGATGGGTGGCTTCCCGTTGCAGGGCGCGCTGATTTTCAGTTTGTTCCCGTCGCCAGGCTTTCAGCCACTCTGCGTGCTGGCTATCGACCTCGCGCCGCGCCTGTTCCAGCCACTCCTCACGCCGGGTCGCAATTTCCTGGCGAGCCTGCTCCAGCCACTGCTCGCGCTGGGCGTCCAGTTCAGCGCGCTGATCCCGATATTTCCGAACTTCCACCTCGGCTTGTTCCGATTTTTGCCGGGCCTCATCCAGAGTCGCCGTAACCCGTTGCCGGCGGGCGGCCATGGCCTCGGTGATCGGCCCATACAGGAACCGTTTGAGCAGCCACACCAGAACCAGGAAGTTGATAATCTGGGCAACGACGGTAAACCAGTCAACCTGCATGATTACTGACCAGCGACGGTAATGAAGTGATTCCAGAACGGGTTGGCGAAAA
>JAGRHM010000439.1 GCA_020445005.1 Candidatus Competibacteraceae bacterium
ACCGGGAAGAGCCGGGCGGTGGCCTCGTTGACTTTTTTATCGGTCGATTGCGCGGAAAGCATGACGGCCACCAGCAACTCGAAGGGACTGTGATAACGCAACTCGGTCGTGGGTTGGGGACAGGCGGCTTGCAGGCGGGTAAAGAGTTCGTGAATGTTCGTGGAATCCATGCAGGGCGGCCAGATTAGAACAGACTATGAAAAAGCCAGCAATTCCAAAGAACTGCTGGCTCAGTAGTCAGCCGCGACGCTATCGCCGGGCGCGGCTTCGCTGCCTCAAGCGTACTGTTGGGCGACGAAATCCCAGTTGACCAGATTCCAGAACGCCTCAACATACTTCGGGCGGGCGTTGCGATAGTCAATGTAGTAGGCATGCTCCCAGACATCGCAGGTCAACAATGCCTTCTTACCAGCGGTCGCCGGCGTGCCCGCATTGCTGGTGCTCATCAGTTCAATCGACCCGTCCGCATTTTTGACCAGCCAGCCCCAACCGGAACCGAAAGTACCCACGGCGGTTTTAGTGAACTCTTCCTTGAATGTGGCGAATGAACCGAACTTCGCCTTGATCGCCTCAGCCAGCGCACCGCTCGGTTCGCCGCCGCCATTCGGCTTCAGGCAATTCCAGTAAAAAGTGTGGTTCCAGACCTGCGCGGCATTGTTAAAGACGCCCCCCGAGGCCTTCAGGACGATCTCTTCAAGCGACAGGTTCTCGAATTCCGTACCCTTGATCAGGTTGTTCAGATTGGTCACATAGGTCTGATGATGCTTGCCGTAATGAAATTCCAGGGTTTCCTTGGAAATATGCGGTTCCAGCGCATCTTGGGCGTAAGGCAATGCAGGTAGCTCGTGAACCATGATCGATATTCTCCTTGAGTTCAGTGAAGGGGTAGCACGCCCGATTGGAACCCGGTGACGACGTGAAGTTTCGTCAAAGAGGGCCGGACGCATCAGCGCGGCAAGTCTAGTCGCGGCTTCCCGGCGATGCAATGCGGGTTTCACCCGGCAAGGGTGTGTTATCCTTGCCATCATCCCGTGTACCGGACCGGCGCGAAGCCGCTCCGCGCCCTTCGTTTCAGCTCATGGAGATCGAACCGATGAACAAGCTCACCTTGATATTTGCCCTGCTGGCCGCTTTGAGTATCGCTGGTTGCGCCACCTCCGGCAGCTCCAGCAGCGATGACAATGCGACCAGCGCCTCCAGCTCCAGTGGCAGTGGTCGTGACGCCCCCCAGGTCAGCGACGCGGAGATTACCTCGTCCATCCAGCAGGCTTTCGGTCAGGATGACCTGCTCTCCAAAGCCAATATTGCTGTGAATTCCAATCAGGGCGTGGTCAGCCTGAGCGGCCGACTCAGTGCGCGCGCTGCGAATCGCGCCGTGTCGGTTGCGCGCGCCGCGCCCGGCGTGCGGCGGGTCCTCTGGGCCAGCATCGAATATATCCCCGAATAATGGCTCGTTGTTCCAGGAAACCCTGAACGCTCATGTGCGGTATTGGCGGCGAATTACGCCTTGATAGCAACGAACCGGATTTGGCCCTGATGGGTCGGATGTTGCAACGTCTGGCCCGACGGGGCCCTGACCACGAAGGCGTCTGGTCCGATGGTCCCCTGCTGTTTGGCCATCGCCGGTTGTCGGTGATCGATCTCAGCGACCGATCCAACCAGCCGATGGTCGATCCCGAACTGGGACTGGCCCTGGTGTTCAACGGCGCGATTTATAACTACCGGGAGCTGCGGCGGGAGCTGCGCGCCAAAGGCTATCGCTTCTTCTCCGACGGCGATACCGAGGTCATTCTCAAGGCTTACGCGGAATGGGGCGAACTGTGCGTCGAGCATCTAACTGGCATGTTCGCTTTCGCGCTCTGGAACCTGCGGGAACACACCCTGTTTCTCGCCCGCGACCGGTTGGGCATCAAGCCGCTGTACTACAGTCGAACCGCGCACGCTTTCCGCTTCGCCTCCAACAGCCAGGCGCTATTGGCAGCGCCGGACGCGGATACGGCGATTGACCCGGTGGCGTTGCACCATCAATTAACCCTGCACGCGGTAATTCCTGCGCCGCGCACGATTTTGCAGGGCATTCGCAAACTGGCGCCCGCGACTACGCTGACCATCGATGCGCAGGGCCGGGAACAACCACGGATTTACTGGCGCCTGGCTGCCCGCCGTCCGGCTAAACCCCGCACCGAAGCCGAGTGGACGCAGGCCGTGCATGACGCGCTACGGTTGGCGGTGCGGCGGCGGCTGG
>JAGRHM010000440.1 GCA_020445005.1 Candidatus Competibacteraceae bacterium
CCGGACAGGGTGAAGGCGTCGGTATGGCAGACGCCGGTTGCAATGACTTTCAACAGAACTTCGCCTTCCTTCGGCCCTGCTACGTCCACTTCTTCAATGACCAGTGGTTTTTGGGGTTCCCAGGCGACAGCGGCGCGTGCTTTCATATTAGAACCTCTCTGCAATGATTGTAATGACTGAATGGTTCCAGAATAGCGGCTTTTTTTAGCTCTCGTAACAGTCAACGGGCATAAATCGGTGAATCAGCCCGAATCAGCAAAGCTATCGACTCCACTGATCGAACTTACCCAGGCTCAACCTTCCGCCAACCGACCTTGCTCCAAGCGCACCCAACGCCGGGCAATGCGGTTGAGGAAATCCTTGTCGTGGGAAATCACGATCATAGCTTGGGGCAAACTGTCGAGAATGGTGATCAGCCGCGCGCGCGTCTCCGCATCCAACGCATTGGTGGGTTCATCGAGCAGCAATACTTCCGGATTCATGGCCAGCACCGTCGCCAGCGCCACTAGACGCCGCTGCCCCCCCGATAACTTGTAGGTGACGCGATTCTCGAAGCCCTCCAGGCCCAGACGGGCGAGGGTGTGGCGAACGATCATCCGGGCTTCGGTGCGACTTTTACCCAGATTGAGCGGTCCGAACGCCACATCCTCAGCTACGGTCGGGCAGAACAGTTGATCATCCGGGTCCTGGAACAGCAAGCCTGCTCGGGGCCTTACTTCCACAAAGTCCTTCTCGTGAATGCGTAGGCGTCCAAAGGCTTCTACCTGGCCTGCCTGTGCTTTCAACAGCCCTACCATCAAGTGCAACAAGGTCGTCTTGCCAGCGCCATTAGGCCCCGTCAGCGCCACCCGATCGCCAGCGTGCAGCGTAAAGTCAGCTCCTGTCAGCACCGGTTGCCCGGAATCGTAGGCGAAATGCAGGTCAGATAACCGAAAAAGCGGCTCGCTCACCAATGCAGAGACTCCAGAATGATCAGGGCGCAAGCCGCCATGACCGACAATCCAACGAACGCATAGTCGCGCCGACCGACGGGTTCCGCTTCCGTCATGAGGTGAAAATGCCCCTGGAACCCGCGACAGCGCATAGCGGTCACGATGCGTTCGGCGCGCTCAATACCGCGCACCAGGAGCATCCCGAACAGGTAGCCGATGCTGCGCCAGGTGTGCGGATCGCAACGCAGGCGGAAACCGCGCGCCTTCATCGCCGTTCGCAGGCGGCGATATTCACGGCCCAGCACTTCGATATAGCGCACGGTGAACAGGAATAAATGCACGAATTTAACGGGCAATCGTAACCTCGCCATGGCGTGGCCCAGTTCCACCGGCTCCATCGAACCGAGTAAAGCCATGATCATTAACACCACCGCGTTGGCTTTCAACAGGATTTCAACGGCCCGCAACACGCCTTCATAGCTGGCGGTCACACCATTCAGCGAGAAAATGCCCTCGCCCGGCACGGTGAACGGCAGGAAGAACAGCACGAACAATATGAAGCCATCCAGCGCGGCCATTCGTCGCAGGGTCGACGCGAATTCCAGGCGCGCTGCCATAGCGGCGCATCCCGCCAGCGCCAGAGCCATCAACAACGACGGAATCTGCGTCAATCCCACCACGGTCAGGGCAAAAATTCCACAGGCCACCACACGTAAGCGTGCATCGACCGTTTTCAACAGGTGCTCACTGGCGCGAAATCCCCCCCAACCCCCCTTTTGCAAAGGGGGGAGATCAATACTGCCAGTGTGGGGGTGGCTAACCTCGGCCAACGCGGTCATCGCGCTGCTGGATGCAGAGATACTCAAGAGCGATTCCTCCCAGCTACGGCTGAGGGTGATGCGTCCATCCAACGCCGGCGTTCAGAGAGGCCAAAGGCCAAGCCGCCAAGGCCGAGGATGTAACCGATGCCGCCCAATACGTCATGCCACCAGATCTTCTCCTGATAGGCGTCAAGCTGCTCGCGCAAAGGACGGATTTGCCGGGCAATGCTTTGATCGATGAAGGTGCGCCAATCAGCTTCCGAAGTAGGTAATGCAGGCGAAACCGTCGCGATGGGCGATGGTTTACTCCCCTCGCCCGCTGGCGGGAGAGAGGTTGGAGGTGAAGGCGGCAGATGGTCCGGTAATTCGTCGGCCTTAATCGTATAAGTCGCAACGTGGCCATCGCCGCCGCCCACGGTGATGTGATGGTCGACCCGGCGTTTCGCCTCGACCTCGAAACGACCTTCATCGTCCGTAGTGGCGGTAGCGAGTACGTTGCCGTCAGCATCGGTCACGGTGACCGCTGCCTGACGGGGGCGTCCGCTAGGACTGAAATAGGCATAACCCACCAGATGAGTCCCTTCGGCGGCGGCGAAAACTTTCAGTTTGTGGCTCCAGGCAGGCTCAGAGATGACCAACAGACCGACGGCGAGTATGACAAGACGAAGGGCGTGGTTACTCATCTCTCACCTCCGTACTGGTAAAGCCCAGAACCTCGGGTTTAACCCGTAGCAATAGGCCGATGACGGCGGCGGTGAAGATCGACTCAATCACCGCCACTGGAATATGCGCGAACACCACCAGCTTGGCGACGGCGGCGAACTCCTGGCCAGACAGGGCGAGCGCCAGGGATACTAGCAGAGCCGTCAGCATGACCCCGACGCCTCCCGCCAGACCCGCAGCGATCATCGTCCGGCGACGGTTGCCGGAGCGGGACATGACGACAAACAGCGCGCGACACAGCACTGCTGGTAAAGCCATATTCATCACGCTGACGCCCAACACAATCAGGCCGCCGAAACCGAACAGCACGGCTTGCAGCAGCAACGCCACCAGCAGGGCTGGAAAAGCCGCCCAACCCAGCAGAATGCCGGCCAGGCCATTCAGTATGAGATGCACCGACGACGGCCCGACCGGGAAATGCACCAGTGCGGCAACAAAGAGCGCCGCCGACATTAGGGCGACTTGAGGGATGCGCTCGGCGGCCAATTGCCGAAGGCCGTAAGCGCAACCGGCCAGGGAGACTGCGGCGCCTGCTAAAAGCACTGGGGCGGAGAGTACGCCATCGGGAATATGCGCCATGAAGTTCTCAAAACCAGGGTGACATGGTCGATGATGGAATTGCGCCGTTCCCGGTTATTTCATGTCGACGGTCTTGACCCAGAGGGTTCCGCCTAATTCCGCATCGGCGGGTTGGCCATCCGGTCCCTTGATCTGGCCATCGACGAGAACATTGAAACCCCACCAACCCGCTTTCGGCATAGCGTAGGCGAATACCCCATTGGCGTCAGTTTTAACCTCCTGGGTAATGAAAGGATCAGCGGGCGCTTGTACTGAACCGTCATTAATCCACTCAATTTCCACGCGCGCGAACGGCAGCGGCTGGCCATCCTTGCACGCCAGTCCCCGGAAGATGCTGCCCGTCCACAGCCCATAAGGACGGGTCAACGGTTCGATTTCTATCGGCAATCCAACCAAATGGTCCCAACCCGCGCCTGTGCCGAAATCCACCACCACTTTGGTATAGTGAACAAGAAAAAGCTTCTCGGCGGACTCCCAGTAAGGGGCGGGTTCAAGATAAAACACATAATCACCTGGTTTTTTGATCAAATAGGCGGCTTCAAACGCCTTTTTGCCATCGATCTCCACCGGGGCCAGGGATGGGCTAAGATCAATCTTCTCGCCATCGACCAACACCCCGAACTGGACGGGTTGGCCCATGTCCATGACCGGTCCGCCTTCCATCGGGTGGGTGAACGTCGCCGTGAGCCTGACCGTACGGCCACCTTGTTCGGGCACGATGTCAGTGGTGGGCAACAGTTGCTGAAAATGGGCCTGAACGATGCCTGGCGCGGCTAGCGCGACGACCAAAATCAGGGGCGCGAGTCTGGATAGAGCAAACACTGAACCTCCCCATCAACGGTATGAGGATTTTTTTATTCTTCATACCAAATACCAAAAAGACCGCTTTGTCAACTCACCCTGCAAATCATTTTCCTCAATTACCGCAACAGGCGGAGGCTGCATGGAACGTGTGACGATATCCCTGGATGAAAAACTGCTGGAAGCATTTGACGCTTATATCAAAAGTAAAGGCTACGAGAACCGTTCCGAAGCGATTCGTGACCTGGTGCGACAGCGTTTAGAGCAGAACCGGTTAGAGGAGAACCAGGCCGAACATACGGTTGCCTGCCTTTCCTATGTTTATAACCACCACCAACGCGAGTTGGTTCGCCGGCTTATCCAGACGCAACACGCTCGCCATGACCTGACGTTGTCGACCCTGCATGTCCATCTCGATCATGAGAACTGTCTGGAAATCGTCGTTCTCCAGGGCAGTACCCCTGATGTTCGCCACATTGCTGAAGCGACGATCGCCGAGACAGGGGTACGTCATGGCAATCTGCATCTCGTGCCGGTCGAGAAAGTCACAAAT
>JAGRHM010000441.1 GCA_020445005.1 Candidatus Competibacteraceae bacterium
GCCTGGCTCGGCCATCTTTACGCAGGTCTTAATCCAGGAAAAATTATCTGGTATCAGGGGGGGAATATCCTGCTGGCAGGGCTATTTCTGTTGGGATTATGGCGGATTGGCCAGAAATCCTGCCCGGAACTGGAGTTCTTCGTTGAATCCTGTTTGATTCTGATGGCCTTCGGCGCGGTCTTTCTGATTCTCGCCCCCTGGCTGCGCGATCAGAACTGGACGTTGCGCATTCTAAGCTATTGGACCTGGTATGCCGCGCCGCTCGCTGTCTGGGGTTGGTTAGGCCTGTCCCGGAGCGAACGCTGGGGATTATTGTTGCTTTATCCGCTACTTTTGGCTGGCGGATTGCATCATGTTTTGTATGCGCCAACTTGGACTTGCCAGGTTGCTAGTTAACAAAACTCCAAAGAACCATCATGGGCAAGCCAACATATAATATACTTATGTAATCTTATTAAGAGTATTTATATTCGGCAACGGGTCGGGCGATTCACCCAGTAAGCAATAGCGATGAGGCATTTCACCATGCAAAACGATCAACCTGATTTTTTCAAAAAGACCATTTCTTGTCGAAGCAAGTCATTCCGGACTTGTTTGGCCACCACGCTTTTGCTATTCGCTGGTTTCTCCAGTAACCCCTCGTTCGCAGCCCTCCCTAGCAGGATCAGCATCGCGGATGAAGCGCCTAACATGTTCCTGACACTGGATGATGCGGGATTGGAATTGCGTTCACTCGCTACTGAGCAACAAACCGGTCGTTACCGGGTGCGGCTGAATCGAGGATTAAGCGATGTCTTCATGCCGTTATCCACAGTTCGCCTCTCGCTGCCCAAGGGGGACGAATACGAAGTGATCCGGGACAACCAGATCACGCATCCCAGTGGCAGTTTTACCTGGTTCGGCTATCTCAGGAATCATGGCGATGATTACCGCGTGGTGATCACAACCCGGCGGGGATATGCATTTGGACGCATTCTGACCCCCAGTGGCGAGTGGCTATTAGAGAGCGATGATTCAGGAACATGGTTGATTAATCCCCAAGAAGCAGGCTGGTTGCCGGACAACCTGTCCGACGATGCGGTTCCCCCGCCGTTCACTGGAGAACCTATCACCCCGGACTCATCAACAGATAAGCGACTGCCGACTACGCCCGGTGAATCGGCGCAAGCGCAAGTCGATGTGTCCAGCACGGTTGATGTCATGCTGCTTTATACAGCGGGCATGGCCGCCCGCTACGGTTCAGGTTTGCAGGCGCGTCTCGACAACCTGATCGCTTTAGCTAATCAAGCCTATATCGACAGTCAAGTGAGTCTGACCCTGCGTCTGGTGCATATCGCCCAGGTGAGCTATAGTGAAACCACGTCCAATGGGACCGCGCTCGATGATCTGACGAATGGTTCAGATGTTGCCTTAGCCAGCGTGGCCGCTTGGCGTAATCAATACGGCGCTGATCTGGTGGCTCTGCTGCGTCCCTACAACAAAGTAAGTCATAATAGTTGTGGCCAGGCCTGGATCAATGGATCTAGGGGACAAGCGCTGGATGCCTCGAATGGTTTTGCAGCAGTCAGCGATGGCAACGATACAGGTGGGTCCAATTATTTTTGTGACGATTACACCCTGAGCCATGAACTTGGCCACACCATGGGCAACCAGCATGATCGCGGACATGCTACGTTTGCGGGAGCCTATCCCTATTCCTATGGTTACGGTTTCGATGGGGAATTCGGGACGATCATGAGCTACCTCTATCCACGAGTTGGTAAGTTTTCCTCCCCGTTAATCAACTGCTTAGGCAACCAGTCCTGCGGTGTCGCGGACTACGCCGACAATGCCCGTTCTCTGAATAACACACGCACCACAGTAGCCGCTTTCAGAGCTGCGCAATCAGCGCAACCGCCAGTAACGGAATCGCCTACGACAACTTCTTCATTGTTGACCAATATCTCGACTCGAGGCTGGGTTGGCACGGGAGACAGTGTAATGATTGGCGGATTCATCATCAGCGGCAGCGCGGCGAAGCAAGTGCTGATCACTGCCAAGGGTCCTGCGCTGGCCGAGGCCGGCGTGCCAGCCGTGTTGAATGATCCCATGCTGACCCTCTACAACTCCAATGGTCAGGCCATTCTGGAGAACGATGACTGGGGAACGGCGTCCAATGCGGCCAACATTCAGGCTCACGGCGCGGGTCCGCGCTACGGTCTGGAATCGGCCATTCTGACCACCCTCGCTCCAGGCGCTTACACGGCCATCGTGCGCGGCGTGGGCGCTACTACCGGTAACGCACTCGTCGAAGTATATGATCTGGAAACCAGCAACACGGCTTCGCGCCTAGTCAATATCTCGACGCGGGGTTGGGTTGGCACGGGAGACAGTGTAATGATTGGCGGATTCATCATCAGCGGCAACGCGGCGAAGCAAGTGCTGATCACTGCCAAGGGTCCCGCGCTGGCCGAGGCCGGCGTGCCAGCCGTGTTGAATGATCCCATGCTGACCCTCTACAACTCCAATGGTCAGGCCATTCTGGAGAACGATGACTGGGGAACGGCGTCCAACGCGGCCAACATTCAGGCTCACGGCGCGGGTCCGCGCTACGGTTTGGAATCGGCCATTCTGACCACCCTCGCTCCAGGCGCTTACACGGCCATCGTGCGCGGCGTGGGCGCTACTACCGGTAACGCACTTATTGAAGTCTATGAAGTGCAGTGAGGTGGAGGCAACCATTCGCTCCCCTCGCCTGTTTGCAGGGGAGGGGATTCAGCGAATACTCCCGGTTTATCTCCTGTCCTGCTTGCCACTATTCTATCTGGCCTGGATTAACCGCCATTATCAATTGGACGATGCGCTGATTTATTTGCGCTATGTCAGGAATTTCCTGGATGGCCAGGGACTGGTCTATAATCCCGGCGTCTATTTTAACGGGCTGACCTCGCCGCTTTATTCATACCTAGTTATTCTGGCCGGGTGGCTGATCGAAAATTTGCAGGCCGCTAATATTCTGCTGGCGGCGTTCTTTCACGCGGCGGCGCTGATCGTCTTCACTGAGGTCTTTTTCGAGGCGCGATCGCTGGCGACGCGCGGGGTCTTCATCATTCTAGGGGGGACCTTTCCCTACTTTTTCCTAACCTACGGCATGGAGACCCCGCTGTTCCTGCTGATGATCGGGCTATGTCTCTATTGTTACTACCAGGCATGGCATTTCTGGCTGGGCGTTTTTGCCGGCTTGCTGATCCTGACGCGGACCGAGGGCATCTTCCTGATCGTGGTGTTGCTGGCCGATTATATGATCCGGCAACGCCGCCTGCCGGATTATCGGCACCTGATCGCGCCGGTTATTCTTGTGGCGGCGAATCTGGCCTTCAATCGCTGGTATTATGGCGCTTATCTACCAGCGACCGGCAGCGCCAAGATTTGGCAAGGCCAATCAGGTTTATGGGGCGAGGGTTGGCTGTTTCTGCAAACAGGCTATCTGACAGATTGGGTTTTCGCTTCCAATCGGCTTTATATGCTCACCATCCTACTCTTGGCTACTATGGGGTTCGTTCATGCCATCTTTGCAAAGGATCGAGAGCTGCACTGGATAGTAATCATTTTTCTGCTGCTCTATTCATGTTTTTTTATTTCCCTGAATATCCCTAATTACCACTGGTATTATGCGCCATACTTCATGTTTACGCTGGTGTATTGCATGGAAGGGATCTGTGCGCTTGCCGACAAGCTAGGGTTGACTCTTCAAGGAATGCCTCTCAGGCTCGTTCGACCGGCGCCTTTCCTGCTCGCCGTCCTGCTGGTTTACTGGGGAGCCGGCATTTCCAGTGCGACGCGCGGCGCTTTCACGCCTTATAAAAATATCGGGCTGTGGTTGAGCCAGCATACCCCAGAAAACGCCAAGATTGCTGTGGTAGAAATCGGCACAATAGGTTGGTACTCCAACCGGTACATTATTGATATCCTCGGGCTGGTCAATCCGTTAAATGCGCGGTTTATCGGTGAAAGAAAGTTTTTGGAATGGCTTAATCATTATCCGCCGGATTATATTCTCATTCATGACCCACCGTGGCCGCATGAGGCCGGCGCGATCACGGCGTGGGATACTGGGCGCTTCGTACTGGATCGACGTTTCACTTTCGCGGGGTATGCGTTGTTGCGCCCGGTGGATGACTGGAAACCGTGAATTGCCCGGACGCTTGAGAGAGTGGAGGAGGCTGTAGTTGAAACGGCTGCAACAGGACAGGATGTATCCAGCGTATCTGTTGGACAACAACCTAACGATGCGCCGCAACCGAATGCGCTATGTGGCCCATCTGCCACAAGGGGAAACCTTGCTACCCAAGCGTTGAACGACGAAGCGCCGTTGATCGTTGTGGAACTGTCCGACGCCCAGACCGGCGGCAATACGCCTTGCTGGACCATCTTCTGGAATTCAAGGCGCTGAAATGGGACGATGTGGGCGTACCGACGAAGGCCAGACGGTAACTGAGCCAGGTGGAGCTTCTAACGTTGCCGGCGGTGCAGCAGACGATGGATGAGGCGGAACGGCAACTGGAACAGTATCGGCGTGCGCTGGAGGAACGCTACAGGGAACGGCTGTGGTTGCGCACCCATACCGTTGTTGCTCTGGGGCTGGATCGACTGGCATGGGCATGATTTCGAAGATTGATTTTGCGGGTCACCTTAGTTTACAAGTTCCCTTCAGCGCATGTACTCAATAAAGTTTGTTGTTTTTATGAAAAAGAGTTGCATTTCTGAAAATAAAGCTGTATTAGTATCACTCAATAAGACTTGGGTTGTGGGGAGAGGCTGTGAAACGTTTCCTTGCGGTAGCCGTTATCCTGCATGACAGTATATAAAAATCATTT
>JAGRHM010000442.1 GCA_020445005.1 Candidatus Competibacteraceae bacterium
GGAAGCGCGGCACAATAACCAGCGCCCGCCGCTCGCCCAGCTCCCGGGCAAAGGCCACGACATGGGATTTGAGGCTGCCGATCACCGTTAATTTCTGGTAAGCGCCATGCTGGAACAATTCTGGTTCGCTTCGCCGCGCTTGCAGGGCGCGGTAGATCAGAAACAACTTGATCCGTCCATCCTCCGGCGCCACCAACAGTTCCGTGATCAACTGCAAAATGTTGCCAGTACGGTTTTGCAGCGCCTTAAGCATCGCGCCGCGCCGTTCAAAGTCCACCAGCCGCCGGTTATCAGGATCGACCAGGCTCAAATCCCATAACTCCGTGCCTTGGTAGAAGTCGGGCAAACCGGGCGTGGTGAGCTTGAGCAAGGTCTGACTCAGAGAATTGATAATCCCGTGATGCTGGATGCGTCGCTGAAATGGCAGGAACGCTTGCAGAAACGGATTTTCCTTACCGGGTTGCATGACGCGCTCGGCAAAGGTCAGCAAAGCATCCTCGTATTGACTATCCGGCTCCAGCCAGTTGGTATGCACCTTGGCTTCCCGGGTGGCCTTGATTAAATAGTCCTTGACCCGCTGGATGAAAGCGGGGTAATCGGCGAGATCAAAGGGATAGGCGCCTAGCAGGGTCTGGTACAGCAGGTATTCATCGTCGTTCTCAGGAGCCGTCCATGCGCCGATTTGCACCTTGCGCGACTGGTTGATCTCACGCCACTCCCCCAACTGACGCTCCCACTCCTCGGGCATTTCCGACAACACGTTCAACCGGGCGCGGACATCCTCGCCGCGCTTGGTGTCGTGGGTCGCGCTGGCGTTCATGGCGTGGGGCCAGGAGGCGACCCGCTGCTGGTTGAACACATGAAATTCATCGAGATCGATACCGAACTGTAAGGGTCCCGCACCGACCTCGTTAAGCGACAGCAGCCGGTTATAGACATAGAACACCGTATCTTCGACGCCCTTGGCCATCAACGGACCGGTGAACTGCTGCAAGCGCATGATGAAATGCAGCCATTGGTCCTTGTCCTCGGCGGCCATGTGCTCATCGAATTCCAGACGCAGGAACCGTTCAATGAAATTCAGCTCATTGCGGAAGTTGGGAATGTTGAGCCGCGCCTGAGCGATGACTTGCCGGATGTATTCCTGATCCGCCCGGCTGGAGCCGTTCCGGCCGATGTAGCTGCGATAGACCGGGAACAGCACCAGAATCTCAATCAGCGCAACTTGCAGTCCGTACAGGGTGAAGTCACTGGCGTAGCGGTAACGTTCGGAAATACGTTTCAGCAGATGCGCCAGGTTATCAATGTCGCCGGCCAGATGCTTGTCAACAATCATGCGCTTGTTGTTGTCGATCAGCGCTTCGCAGGACGTGCTATTGCCGATAAACGAGTGATAAATGCGGGTGAATTCGGATTCAGCCGCCGGTTGACAGAACAGGCCATTGATCACGCCGAGAAAATCGTAGCCGCTGGTGCCCTGACAAGGCCAGTTCACCGGCAATTCCTCGCCATGTTCCAGAATTTTTTCCACGACCAGATAAACATAGGGCGCTTGTTCGCGCAGACGATGCAAATACTGCGCAGGGTCGTAGAGACCGTCGATATGGTCGATGCGCAGGCCGGTGATCTTTTCCTCCGCGACCAGCTTGAGAATCAGCTCATGAGTAAAGTCAAAGACCTTGGCGTCTTCGATGCGCAGGGAGATCAGGTCGTTGATGGTGAAAAACCGCCGGTAATTCAGTTCTTCATTACCCACCTTCCAGTAGGACAGCCGGAAAAATTGCTCATTGAGCAGGCTGTCCAGCAAATCGAAGCTTTCCGGCTTGCCAACTTCACCGTTGAAAACACGAATATTCTCTGCGATGAATTCATGCACTTCCGGGCTGCCGTTCCACAGTTCCCACAACATTTGCTTGATGAAAGAAATCTGATCGTAGCGCTCCCGTCCCTCTTCGCCGGACGGGATGTACTTGAGCAGGTACAACACCCCGAGGAACTTGACGAAATGGGGATGATTGCGTTCGAGTTGGGCGCGCAACCGGCTCAGATCGTAGGTCAGTAACCGATAGTAGGACTCGATGCGGATCGGGAAGCGGAAGTCGTAGTAATGCACCGCCAGGCCCTGCTCGCTGTAACGCAATTGCAATTCACCGCTTTCCAGGCAGTCGCCGTAGAACTTGCCGAGAAACGGGGCCAGTACCCGGCCACGAATGCCTTCGTAGAGATGGTTCCAGTTGATGTCGAAAAATTCGTGATAGGGCGAATCCGGGCCAT
>JAGRHM010000443.1 GCA_020445005.1 Candidatus Competibacteraceae bacterium
GCGGAAATCTATGGCCCGTTTATCAACGAGGAACTGGTCGGCGAAGCCCTTGAGCCATTGAGAAGCCAAGTGGTGATCGCCACCAAGTTTGGTTTCAACACGGATTTTGATCCGCGTGATCCCAAAGAAGGTCAATCGATGCTCAACAGCCGCCCCGAGAACATTAAGAAGGTTGCCGAAGCATCGCTTAAACGACTCAGAGCCGATGTGATTGACCTTTTCTATCAGCATCGTGTTGACCCGGACGTCCCGATCGAAGAGGTCGCGGGAGCCGTCAAGGAGTTGGTCCGGGAAGGGAAAGTCAAGCACTTCGGTCTCTCGGAGGCAGGTGTGCAGACCCTTCGTCGCGCCCACGCCGTCCAGCCGGTGACGGCTTTACAGAGCGAGTATTCCCTCTGGTGGCGCAAACCTGAGGACAAAATTCTCCCGACCCTCGAAGAACTTGGCATCGGCCTGGTGCCTTACAGTCCGCTGGGCAAGGGGTTCCTGACCGGCAAGATTGATCCGAACGAGACCTTTGGCAGCGACGATTTCAGAAGCAAGCTGCCTCGTTTTGCTCCGGAAGCGCTGAAAGCAAATCAGGAGATGGTCGCACTGCTCGGCAGCATCGCCGCTCAAAAGAAAGCCACCCCGGCCCAGATTGCTTTGGCCTGGCTACTGGCCCAAAAGCCCTGGATCGCGCCCATCCCGGGAACGACCCAGCTGAGCCGCCTGGACGAAAACATCGGCGCAGTAGCTATCGAATTCACAACTGAAGAGCTGTGCGAAATCGACAACGCCGCTGAAAAAATCAAAGTCGTAGGAGACCGTTACCCGGAAATGCTGGAGAAATTGACGGGTCTTTAATGGTCAGCATGGCGTCGCTCAAAGCGGAGTAATTTCCAAGAGGCTGTATAAAGTTTTTCGACAGCCTCTAACCCGCTATTGTTGGGCAACATTTCGTTTTTGCTCAACCGGTAAGGCCGTTTTTCGATTAGCCGCCAGATAATCCTCGACCCTTACCTCATCAATTTGTCCGGGTTGCAGGAAGCCTTCAGCGTATTGGCGGTAAACTCCGGAGCGCAGGAATAGCTCGAACAATGCCGCATCGATATGCTGCTCATCGCGCATCCGGGCCATGATTTGCAACGCCTCGGACAGCGTTTTCCCCGATTTGTAGGGTCGGTCAATGGCGGTCAACGCCTCGAAGATATCGGCAATCGCCATCATCCGCGCCGGAATGCTCATCTGCTCACGATGCAAACGTTTCGGGTAACCGGTCCCGTCCATTTTTTCATGATGCCCCCCGGCGATTTCCGGCACTCGTCGCAAGGGTTTGGGGAAAGGCAGGCGCGACAACATGATGATAGTCTGTACGATGTGCTCGTTGATCTTATAACGCTCTTCCCCAGTCAAGGTGCCGCGACTGACGCACAGACTGTGCAACTCGCCCCGGTCATACAGCCACTCCGGCACGTCCAATTGGAATCCCCAGAGATTATCCGGCTCGATACGATCTTGCGGACCACGGGCAAAGCGATGTTCAGGTTTATCCGCCAGCAGCGGTTCCACCACCGGCAGAGGCTGGGCAGGCAAACATTCCTTACGGGCCAATTCCTCATGCGACAGACCCAACCGATCGTCCAGGGTGCGTAACCAGGTTCGCTCGGCGACCTGCCTGACCTGGGCAATTTGTTCGGCGCTCATGAATTCGCCACCCTGATTGCAGCGAGCGATGAAGGCGAATTCTTCGTCCAGCGCCCGCCATTGCGCTTGTAAGTCTGCTTGCAGAGAGATTGCATCGCCGCCAGCAGCGATCTGCCGCCAGCACACAATTTCGGCATCGCGTTTCAATACTTCAAACCGCATACGCACTTCGTGAATCCGATCATGAATCGTTTCCAGCTTCGTAGCCTTATCGACCACATACTCAGGAGTTGTGATCTTGCCGCAATCGTGCAACCAGCAAGCGATGTGCAGTTCCTCCCACTCCGCCGCGTTCAGAGAGAAGTCGTGAAACGGTTCATCCTGACTGGCGCAAGCCGCCCGCGCCAACAGCTTGGTCAATTCCGGCACCCGGGCGCAATGCCCGCCGGTATAGGGACTTTTAGCGTCAATCGCATCCGCTAAAAGGCGAATGAAGGCTTCAAACAGATTTTTCTGGGCGTGCAGCAACCGCTGGTTCTCGATAGAGACCGCTGAAGTACCGGACAGGGCGGCGATGAACGCCAGCAATTCCGCAGAAACGCCCTTGGCGTCCACGGCCTGGGACTTCAACAGCGCCAGCACCCCCACCGGTTCCTCTTGGCGATTGCGCAACGGCACGATAATCAACTGGCTGGCGCGCTCCGTCAGCGCGCCGGTCAACGGCGCTAGATAATCAGCCAGCGGTTCGCTCACTGTCAGCGGGCGAACTTGCGGCGCTGTCGCTTGCATCGCCTGGATCAGCGGATGCGGCGCCGGGTCAGTTAGCGGTAGCATTGCGAACTGGGTTGCCGTGACCGGATTAGCCTCATTGCGCAACCGGGCTGCCGCCGGCTGCAATTCGCGCTCATCGTCGCTGACCAGCAGCAACAGGCCGGCATCGGCCTGTGCCAGCGCCAGCGTTTCAGCCAGCACCCGGTCCAACAAATGGTCGAAGTTTTGTTCCGCCGCCAACGCCGCGCTGATGTCCAGAAAGCGACGGATGGTGGATTTCATCAGCGCCATAGCCCGGGCCAACTGGTTGACTTCAGTGATGATGGAGCGCACAGCGATCGGTTCCTGGAACTGAAAGTGGCGGATCTGCGCGGTTTCGTTTACCAGGCTTTTCAGATGTCCCGCGATGCGACCCGCCAGCAACCAGGTGATCGGCAGCGCTAATAGCACCAGGGTCGCTGCAATCAATACCGATTGATTGCGAATGCGCACGGCGTCGGCCAGCAACTCACTCTGGGGTACGAACAGCGCCAAATAGAGTGGTTTACCATCCTGGGTGATTAAGGTTTTGACTTGTCCGCGCCAGGCCCGGCCAGCGATGTCCAGAGTGAATCCCTCTGGATACAGCCGAGTTGAGCGCTGCTCTGGATCGCGCAAATCACGCTCCAGCGTGGTCAGCGCCGGCTCATGCAATTCGGATAGAAGCGCCAGGCGCGGCGCCTGACCCTTTACCTGATAAAGCAACCGATCCGGTTCTGGATAAGCAATGACCTGATAACGGTCATCGAACAATGCGAGTTGTGCGTCAGGCAGAAAACGGCTGACGGCCAGCACGGTGGAAATTTCCTGCAAGGTGAGATCAGCGCCGACCACCGCCGCGCCCGTTGCAGCGCGCCGAGCCAGAGTCGCGCCCACCTCACGGGTCGTGAAGAACAAATACGGTTCAGTATAGATCCGATCAGGACGGTCACGGGCTAACCGGTACCAGGGCCGGTCGCGAGGATCGAAGACATAGTCCGGTCGGTCATCGCGGCGCAGCAGATTTAAGTGGGCATCATAGAATAGGAAAGTTCCGGTGACTGCGCCTGCGTCGTCACGCTCCACGCTCTGCGCTAGGTAGCGGGCCGGTTCCGGCACATCGAATACCGGGCGCAGGGGTGAGTTCACGGGCAGCGTGCGCAGCAGGAAGAAGTCGCCGTCGTTATAGCCGATGAACAACGCGGACAGATGCTTGGCTGTGGCCAAGGCTTCGCGCAGGTAAGAGAGGCTGTTCAGGCGTTCTTCCAGCGCCGTTGCGGTCGCCAGTTGTTGCCAGGCCAGCAGATCAACGGTCATCGCAACAGGTACGAATAGATTGTGCAATTGCTGGCCAGTCCGGTCAGCAATTCGCTCGAAGCGCTCGTCCGCAGTATGCAGCATCAGGCGGGTGGTCTCGACATAGTTATTCCAAATCACCGCTC
>JAGRHM010000444.1 GCA_020445005.1 Candidatus Competibacteraceae bacterium
CTGATATCGATATTGCGGGTAAATCGGGACAGATCGAGTAATTTCAGGTCCAGGGCGATCACGTACAGGCGCTGATTAGCCGAATCGCGCCAGCGACTCGCGACGGTCATGCCAGGTTCGTGAACGCTGGGAAACCGATAGGGATCGCTCCAGTACAATGCATGATCCTGGGTGAGACGCAATGCCCCTTGATACCAGCGCTGTTGACGCGGATCGTAATCGCTTTCACGCCATTCCTCACCGAGCAGCGTGTAACCCTGGCCCCATTTTCGCCAGTATTGCTCGCGCCCCCATCGTTCCCCATCAGTAATTCGGTTATGCCATTCGCCGTTGGGCATTCTCAACAACAAAAATTCGCGTCCAGTCTCCTCGGCAAGTCGCAACGCGGAGATACGCGCACGTTCGGCAAGAATCGGGATGAACAGGCGATTGAAACGCCCTAGGTCATCGATGGTGAATGTGTGATTGCGCCCCCACTCGCGGGCGTCATCCGCGATCCGGTCGATCTGGTTGAACAGCGATTCAACCCGGGTCCGGATAACATTAACGCCCTTGTGCATGGCGCTGGCGGCGAGTTCGTCGACCATCTGCGAGAACACCAGAAAATAGGCGGTCATGGCGAACGCCAGAATGGCCAGGGTGACCAGCGACCAGGTTTGCCAAATCAAGTCGTGACGCAGGCTGCGACCGCAATGAAGTTTAACTTCAGCAGGAATAGCGTTATTGTTCATGAACTGGCCCTGTCAGGACCGAAACAGCCGGGAATACTGAGTTTCATGCAGCGCCCCAGCCAAGGCCAGACCGGGGGCGGCGGCGCCGATCTCCTCATCCGGCAGGGTCAGCGCTGCGTGAACCGCGTTGATCAACCGGGGCGCAGCGGCGACCAGCAACCGTTGACTGGCGGTCTGGCCGAGCGGAATCAGCCGGGTCGCGGCGGCGACTTGGTTTTCAACCCAGGTCCAGCCCAGGCCAGTCGTTGCTACTGGCAGAGGAATATCCCACTTCACCGCCGCCAGGCTGAACAGCGTGGCGAAACACCCCCGGGATGCGCCGCGCCAGGTTGTCGCTTCGGCCAAGCCCAGATCAGTCAACAAGCGGGCCAGGGCCGCGCCTAAATGGGCATCCTCCCGCTGCAACTCCGCAGCCTCGCGCGAAGCGTGCAATCGGGCGTTCCAGCACCGTACCTTCTTCAAATCAGCAGTTTGCCATCCTTGATAGAGTCGGACGAAGATTGGCAAATCGAGTTGCCGCAGATTGTGATCCAACAAGCCCAGAATCCAGTCGCCCGCGCTGATTTCATCCCGCACCCAGCCTTGTTCAACAGCGCACTCCAGCCCCTGCGAGTAGGCATAGGCACCTACCGGCAACGCCGGACTGCACAGTTGCAACAGGCGAGGCAAGGCCAGGAATGCGGGCTCTCCGAACAGCGCGTTCACCCTATATAGAGTGGCGATGGTGGGCGCTTGCTTCGCCATGCGCCCCGGCTTCTGGCTCAAACGGCGCCTGTTCATGAATGATCGTTAACCCCAGTTCCTCCACCATCTTGTCCAGCACATGATCGTGAAGATAGCGCAGCCAGCCCGAATTGAGTTGCAAGGGGATATGACGATTACCCAGGTGGTAGGCGGCGCGCGCCAGAAACAACCCATCATCGGTGTAGGCGGTGGACACGCTTTCCGAAGCAGCGCGAACTTCAACCACCAGACCGGTCGTGGCGCGCAGTAAATCGCCATGCCGCAGCACCGTGCCGCGCGGCAGGAACAGACCTGCGTCCGCGCCATTATCCAGCCAGGTTCGCAACCGGCTTTTCTGGCGCAATTCAAAGGGCAGAGTCAGCGTTGCGTCGGCGGGCAACGCCTCGTGCAAACGCTCGACGATTTGCAGTTCCACGGGTTCAGCAACGTCCATGAGCGGTTTCTTCTCGGTGATGCATAGTGAGTGAGACGGCGGACTTCGCCCTCGTTTTTCTCCAGTCAATTATTAGAACAAAAAGTACCTTTGCGCCAGAGGCAGAATAGCCGCCGGTTCACAGGTGAGCAGGACGCCATCCGCCCGTACTTCGTAAGTTTGCGGATCGACCTCGATTGCAGGGAGGGCATCGTTATGAACCAGGTTGCGCTTGCCGATCGCACGCGTGTCGCGCACCGCGGCCAGTATGCGATGTAACCCGAGCGCATCCAGCGCGCCGCTATTCAAGGCCGCCTTGGAAACAAAGGTCAGGCAGGTCGCGGCCAGCGCGCCGCCGAAGGCGCCAAACATGGGGCGGTAATGCACCGGTTGCGGCGTCGGAATGGAAGCATTGGGATCGCCCATGGGCGCAGCGATAATAAAGCCGCCCTTGATGATCAACGCCGGTTTCACGCCGAAAAACGCTGGACGCCATAACACGATGTCCGCCAGTTTGCCAACCTCCAGCGAACCGACTAGATGGCCGATGCCGTGAGTAATCGCCGGATTGATGGTGTACTTGG
>JAGRHM010000445.1 GCA_020445005.1 Candidatus Competibacteraceae bacterium
GACCACGAATGGGAACGGCGCTATTTCCTTCGCGCCGGATGGAGCGATCTATGTGGTCATCAACTATTTTGGTAATTCGAGTGCGCCCATTGTGCGTGTGTCCGGCACTAACCAGCCTGCGCCGCCAACGATCACGACGCCTATTGGCATCACCTCGAATTATTGGGTCACGGTCGGCGAGGCGAATCCGGATGGCTCAGCCAAATCGTTGATTGTGCTTTCTCCCAGTGGCCTTGCCCTCGTAGACTTGGCCAGTCATGCGTCGACGCCTTTGACCAATGGCGGCATCGGGTCCGGGGTGATCGGTCCGGATGGCTGCCTATACGCGACCGCTACGGACACCATTTTCAAGCTCGCTCCCAGTTCCGGCGGTTGCGGGTTTGCCGCGACGAACCCCGCCCCCGCGCTGACGTTGTCGCCAGCGACCGTTTCACCCAATCCAGCGCAAGGATCGCTGCAAATGATGACGGCCCAATTCGTCAACTTGGTCGTCCCTGCAGACACGCCGGTATTTTTCAGCATCAGCGGCGCTAACGCGCAAACCAAACTCGGGCGTACGGACGCCAGTGGCAAAGCCGCCATCAATTACACCGGGGCCTTCGTCGGCAACGATACAGTGGTGGCCAGCGCCACTGTGGGCGCATCAGACTTCGCCTCAAACCTGGCGCGCCTGACCTGGACCGCCGGACAGCATGTGACCTTCTTGAGCTTGAACACCAGCCCCTCAGACGCTACCGTTGGCGTTCCGATCACGCTCACCGCGGCTTTAGTTGATGTTTCCGCTAATCCCACGGCTGCGATCGCCGGGGCCACCATTCAGTTCTCGGTGGGCGGCCAGTCGTGCAGCGCAGTTACCAACGCCAGCGGCATTGCGAGTTGCACTGTGACGCTGCCGGCGGCAGGCGCATTCACTTTGACGGCAAGTTTTGCGGGAGGTGCTCAGCAGCAAGCGTCTGCGGCATCGCAAGCCCTATTTGCGGCGGCTCCGGTTACGTCCCCTACCTGCTTTACCGGAGCCGTGACGAGCAGCGGCCAGGCCACTGCCTGCCTCACCAGCGCCTTACCCACATGTCAGTTCATAAACTCGGCTTTCGTTCCAGTCGCCAGTGTCGGGGTCGCGCCGCCCGCGGGTATCGAGATTCCTTACGGACTGTTTCAGTTCACGGCAACAGGTTGTGGCGGCGCGGCGACCCTGTCGATCACTTACCCGAATCCGCTGCCGGCTAACGCCCGTTACTGGAAGTTCGGCCCCACCGCAGGTCAGCCTGCGCACTGGTACGCGCTGCCAGCGACCATTAATGGCGGTACGCTCACCGTCATTTTGACTGATGGCGGCGCGGGCGATAGCGATCTGCAAGTGAATGGCAGCATCTCCGATCCAGGCGGCGCAGGCTATGCCATCGCGGCGGCGGGCAGCGTCCCGATTCCGACGCTGGACGAATGGGGGTTGTTGTTGTTCATGTTGCTCTTGGCGGCCATGGTCAGTGTGGCGGCTTCACGGCGGCGAACCGGACGTTTTTAGCCACCGTTCGGAGAGTTGTCAGGAAGACAGCCCATGACCGTTCACGCCCCTCGCCCGCTAATGGGCAAGGGGCTTTCGCCAACCGCTTTATTTGCGATTGACGGTAACCTGCCGGTACTGGGGCTTGACTCCGCCACTGACCTGTTTACCCAGTTCAACAGTCCGCAGCGGAATTCCGGGAAACCGCTCCCGGAAACGTTCAATGGAGTAGGCGGTGCAAGTTGGGCAACAGTCGATCTCGGTGACGATCACCACCGCCGCTACTTTCTTAATATCCCGCGCCAACGCCGCCTGATCGCTGGCGTATTGGTGCTGCCGCTGAAGGATGAAGCGGTAGAGCGGATCACGCGGCAGGAATTGTTTCCGGTAAGCCGCCTGCCGCGCTTCCAGGGTAGCGCAGAGATAATTTAATAACTTCGGCTCGGTATGGTACTGCGCCATGCCATCACAGCCGAAACGCTCATTCGCGGGAAGTCTGTCATACATATTTGGGATCAGATGCAATCCTAGGCGGACTGATTCAGCAATGGCGCTGTCGTTGGAATAGGCGGCCAGAATTTCAGAGGAGCCATCCTGGAAGCGAATTAGCGCCAGGCAGACATTATGTTCCTCAGCGTCGTAATTCTTTCGGTATCCCATCGCCTGGTTCAATTCGACGCGCTTCAGAGCAATCGCCATTTCGATATCGCCGCGATCCCAACCGCGTGGATCGATTTTGGGATACTTGGGTAACCCACTGTTGACTCCAAGTGGCGCAGGCGGACAGGCGCCGCCCAGGTAGCTGATTTCGGACATGGTTATCTCCTCACTCCTTCCAACAACACCCAGTCTTCCCGCTGTCGAACCGGTTCAAAAGCAAAGTCGCGGTTAAAAGCCGCCTCCACCGCATTGGCGTGTTGTTCGAGGGTGCCAGACAGGATCAAGCGGCCACCGGCTTTGACGCGCTGAGCGAATTCAGGGGCGAGCCGAACGAGTACGCCCGCCAAGATGTTGGCCAGTAGCACATCAACACATAACCTCGGCGGCAACGCCGCAGGCGCAGTCAACTCGATGCGATCCTCGACGCCATTTTCGTCCGCA
This sequence comes from Candidatus Competibacteraceae bacterium, assembly GCA_020445005.1. Classification (GTDB taxonomy): domain Bacteria; phylum Pseudomonadota; class Gammaproteobacteria; order Competibacterales; family Competibacteraceae; genus UBA2383. The sequence continues at coordinate 2,603 of JAGRHM010000445.1, forward strand.
TTATCATCACTGGCCAGCAGCGCCTGCGGATCAATATCCACCGCCCAGACCCGCCGCGCGCCGAGCTTGGCGGCGGCAATGGCCAGAATGCCCGATCCGCAACCGTAGTCCAATACGGTCCGGTCAGCCAGGTCCGCGCTATCGAGCCATTCCAGGCACAACGCCGTGGTTGGATGAGCCCCGGTGCCAAAGGCGAGTCCCGGGTCCAGGCGAATATTCACCGCAGTGGGATCCGGCGGTTCCTGCGCCGTTGGACAAATCCACAACCGCTGACCAAAACGCATGGGGTGAAAATCATCCATCCATGCTCGCACCCAGTTGCGCTCCTCCAACCGGCTCAGCCGGCATTCCGGCAGAATCGGGGCATGCAGGAAGGATTGCAGTTGGCGCTTCACGACCTCGATGTCGGTGTGGGCGTCAAACAGACCGGTCACGCAAGTATGCGCCCACAAAGGGGTTTCTCCCGGCGCAGGCTCCACAACCGGCTGATCGCCGGCATCCGCCAGCGTGACCGCCAGTGCGCCGGCTTGCAACAGGGCGTCTTCCAGTTGCTCGGGCGTATGGTCAA
>JAGRHM010000446.1 GCA_020445005.1 Candidatus Competibacteraceae bacterium
GTGACCCTGATCGGCATCGACTTCAGTTCTGAACAGCGTAATCTATCGGGGTTCGCCTGGGAGCGCGCATAAATATCCCCCGACCGACCGGTGCGGGCCTCGACTTCCAGCCGTTCCAGCAAGTCCGGCGCGCTCAGCCAGTCCGCAGATCGCAAACATTGCGCTTCCCCCACCGACCAGTTGAAGACATACGGTCCCAGGACCGCCAGCGTCGCCACGCAGTCGCGCGCGGTGTCCAGGCAGGCCGGCAGATATTCGAAGGACAGGGCTGGGATCGGCTGTGACAATCCCTGTAAAACCTCCAGCTCGTAACCTTCGACGTCGATCTTGCAGAACGCCGGCGCGCCGTAACGAGCGATTAATGCATCCAGAGTCGTCACCGGAACCGGCAACGGCGCGTCCCAGCGCACCTTGGCGAATCCGCGTTCCTGCTGTACTGCCGCGATCCAGGCCGGCGATAGTGTAGTTACGGTCGGCGTGCGGGAACTGATCAGCAGTTCGGCAACACCGGGCTTGGCTCCCACCGCCTGTTCGATCAAGGTAATCTGCGCCCGATGACCAAACCAGCGGCGCAACAGCGCCATGCAATCCGATTGCGGCTCGACCGCCACGATCCGCGCGCCCAACGGCGTCCAGGCCCGCAACCGGCTGCCGACATGTGCGCCGATGTCGAAGCATAAATCGCCCGGCTGGATAAACTGAGCATAAAATTGGGTCAACCGGCGCCGGCGAAACGGAATACCGTGGTACATCAGCACGGAACGCAGCAACCCTGCGCCGCGCGCGAAACGGGTTCGTATATTCATGGTTGTTTAAACAGTTCACGGTTTGCCATTGGCTGCCTCATCACTACCCTGCAGCGTGACGACAACGAAATAGAGGGTCATCATCATGCGCTTCCCCTATGGTATTGCCGATTTCCACAAAATCCGCACCAACGGCTACTTCTATGTGGATCGCACCGACCGCATTGCGCTGATCGAGGACGTGGGCAGCCAGATCTTGTTTCTCCGCCCGCGTCGTTTCGGCAAGAGCCTGTGGCTATCCACCCTGGAAAACTACTACGACCTGGCGAAAGCTGATGATTTTGCGACGCTGTTCGGCGGACTGAAAATCGGCCAAAACCCAACACCCTTGCACAATCAGTACCTTGTTCTCAAATTAAACTTTTCCCTGGTGGACCCGAGCGGCGATCATACCGCGATCCGGCGCTCCCTGTTCAGTCACGTCAACACCCAGATCGAAACTTTCATACTGCGCTACGCCGCCTGGCTGAAGCATCCCATCCATGTTCAGGCAGACAACGCCATGTCCAGCCTGCAATTGTTGCTGGGGGTGATTGCCCAGACGCCGCACAAGCTGTATGTGCTGATTGACGAATACGACAACTTTGCCAATGAAGTCATGATCAGCCCCTTGCGCGGGACAGATCGTTATCACGAACTGGTACAGGGCGAGGGCACGATCAAAACCTTTTTCAAGGCGGTCAAGGCTGGCGCGGAAGACGGCAGCATCGACCGGGTGTTCCTGGCCGGTGTCTCCCCGGTGGCGCTCAGCGACATTACCAGTGGCTACAACGTCGCCGAGGATCTCTCGACCCACTCTGCGCTGCATGATCTGTGTGGTTTCACCGAAACTGAATTGAATGAGGCGCTGAATGCAGTCGGAACCGCGCATCATCTTGAACCGGAGCGGATTACCGCCGCTTTGGGCCTGATGCAGGATTTTTACAACGGCTACCGCTTTACCTTGCGACGGGAAGAGCGACTCTATAACCCTACGCTGGTGCTGTACTTTCTTAAACGGCTGGCCGAGGACGGGGCTTATCCAGAGCGCCTGCTCGATGACAACCTGGCGATGGATCGCAACCGGATTCACTACGTCGCTCGATTGCCGCACGGCGAAACGCTGGTCAATCAGGCGCTGAACGAGGCCGAACCGCTGGCGGTCGCGCAGCTCTCCAGCCGCTTCGGGGTGCAGGACATGCTGACTGCTCCTCGCGATCCCGGCTTTCTCGCCTCGCTACTCTATTATTTTGGCGTACTAACCCTGGCCGGGCGGGACGCGCTGGGCAAATTGCTACTGACCATTCCCAACCAGGTGATCCGCAAGCTGTACGTCGAACGCCTGCAGGAACAACTGCTGCCCGATTACAACGATCAAGCGCAACGGCAAGCCGTGGTCGAGCATTTCTACACGACTGGCGACCTGACGCCCTTGTGCGACTTTATCGAACAGCATTATTTCAAAGTGTTCGACAACCGCGACTTACGCTGGAGTAACGAATTAGTGGTCAAGACCGCGTTTCTGACGACGCTGTTCAACGATGCCTTCTACGTGATGGACTCGGAGCCGGCGCTGGAGCGGCGCTACGCCGACCTGTTGTTGCGGGTTCGCCCGGACATGCGTCAGTACGCCCTGCTTGATCACCTGCTGGAATTCAAAACGCTCAGTCTCAAGGAAGTCGGATTCAGCAACGCAGAGCTGGCCGAAATGACGCGGGAGACCTTGCGGGCGCTGCCGATGGTTGCGGAGAAACTCCAGGAAGCGGAGCGGCAACTGACGGTTTATCGGACTGTGCTGGAAGACCAGGAGGGCGTGACGCTGAAACTGTGCACCCATGCGGTGGTCGCCATCGGTCTGGAACGGCTGGTCTGGTCGGCGATATCATGCTGACCCTGCTGCAAAGCCTTTTCGGTCTCGTCGCCTTTATCGCCTTCACTTGGGCGATCAGCGAGAATCGCCGCCGGTTCCCGTGGCGCACCGCCGGGGCGGCGCTGCTGCTGCAAGTCCTGATGGCGGCGGCCCTGCTCAAAATACCGGTATTCCGGCAATTTTTTCTGCATCTCAACGATGCGCTGCTCGCCCTGGAGCGCGCTACGCAACAAGGAACTGCTCTGGTGTTTGGTTATCTGGGCGGCGCACCTCTCCCCTTTGCCGAAACCGGCGCAGGCTCCAGTTTCATCCTGGCGTTTCGCGCGTTACCCCTGGTGCTGGTGATCAGCGCGCTGTCGGCTCTGCTGTTTCATTGGCGCATTCTCCCTTGGCTGGTGCGCGCGGCGGCGGCTGTTCTGCGCAAAGTCCTGGGCATCGGCGGCGCGGTCGGTTTATCGGCGGCGGCCAGCGTGTTTGTCGGCATGGTCGAAGCGCCGCTGTTCGTGCGCCCGTACCTCAAGGCAATGAGTCGCGGCGAACTGTTTGCCGTAATGACCTGCGGCATGGCCACCATCGCCGGCACGGTGATGGTGCTGTACGCCAGCTTCCTGGCTCCGGTGGTACCGGACGCCATCGGCCATATTCTCACCGCTTCGTTGATCAATGTGCCAGCAGCGATTCTGATCGCGGCGATCCTGGTTCCGCCCGACCGGCAAACGACAGCTGGCGAACTGACTCCGCCCCAAACCGCTTCTTCCAGTGTGGACGCCATCACCCAGGGCGCTATAGCCGGCATAGAACTGTTCCTTAACGTCATCGCGCTGTTGATCGTGTTCGTGGCGCTGGTCAGCCTGGCCAACGCGACTCTGGGATTGCTGCCGGACTGGAATGGAGAACCCGTTACTCTGCAACGGCTGTTAGGGGCATTGATGGCGCCAGTGGTCTGGTTAATGGGTATTCCCTGGAGCGAAGCGATCACCGCCGGGGGATTGATGGGAACTAAGACCGTGTTGAATGAACTCATCGCCTACCTAAACTTGGCGCAATTGCCGGCTGAGGCGCTGAGTCCGCGCAGCCGGTTGATCATGACCTATGCGTTGTGCGGTTTCGCTAATCTCGGCAGTCTCGGCATTTTGATCGGTGGATTGGGCGCTATGACGCCGGAACGACGGGATGACATTGTCGCCTTGGGTCCGAAAGCCATTCTCTCGGGGACGTTGGCGACGCTCATGAGCGGGGCGGTGGTGGGGATGTTATACTGAATGACCGCTAAAAAGCGCGCTATTGCAGGATGGGTAAAGCGTAGCGCAATCCACTCTGTCCCATTAACGCATGGGAACCAGACGCTTACCCGTCAATCCAAGATTGAAGAACCGCGAGTACTTCAACCGATCTCAAATGAAAACATTTCTAAAAGCCTTGCTTTTCTGCAGCCCGCTCCTCAGCGGTTGCGTTACTGTCGTGGACGCGCAGGCACCGATCGAGCCGGAATACCAGATTCGTCCCGTATTGAAACCCAGCTCCCGGGCCGATTTGATGTATCAGGTACTCGCTGCGGAACTGGCGGGCAAGCGCGACCAACTCGATGTGGCGTTGAACCACTACCAACGGGCGGCGATCACCAGCAGCGATCCGCGCGTGGCGGAACGCGCGGCGGTGCTGGCGCTGATCATGAAGGAAAATGCCGCGGCTCTGGCGCTGGCGCAGCGGTGGCAGGCACTTGACCCCGCCAATGAACAGGCGCAACAAACGCTAGCGCTAGCGCTGTTGCGTAATGACCGCCTGGAAGAAGCCGCGCAATACCTGGAGACCGTGCGCCGCGCCGCTCGGAAGAAAGATCAGCAACAAGGCTACGCGACCATCGCTGCTCTGCTCAGTCAGGCGGACGACAAGCAGTTGGCCCTGCGCGTCATGGGGCAATTCCGCGACCGTAATCCTCGTTCCGCTTTTGCCCAATACTACTACGCCATGCTGGCTGCCGCCGCTGGCGAACGCGAGCAGGCGTTAGCTAGTCTTGAACGGGCGCTGGCCCGCGATCGGAAACTGGTTCCCGCCCATCTGTTACGCACCCGTCTCCTGCTGGAAAACGGCGACCGGGAAGCCGCGCTGGCCGGACTGGCCAAGGCGGTGGCCGCTATTCCGCGCGACCGCAACCTGCGCATGAGCTACGCACGCTTGCTAATCGATGCAGGTCAACTGGTCAAGGCGCGTCGCGAATTCGCCACCTTGCTCAACCAGAACCCCAAGGATACGGATTCGCTGTATGCATTGGGTCTGCTAGCCGCGGAGACACGGCAGTTCGATCTGGCCGAAACCTACTTCCTGGATTTGATCAAGCGCGATGCCCGACTGGCGGACGCCTATTTCGAACTGGGCCGGGTCGAGGAACAGCGCGGCGATTATGCTAAGGCCCGTGAATGGTACGAGCGAGTCAAGGATGAGGATCGCTATCTCAGCGCACAGATGCGCATGGGCGTGGTGCTGGCTAAATCGGGCGATATCGTTGCTGCTGGTCAGCACTTTGAAGCCTTGCGCCGCGATAATCCGCAAAATGACATTACGCTGTATCTGGCCGAGGCTGAGGCGTTGCGCGAAGCGGGACGTTATCAGGAAGCCTTTGACGGTTTGGATCGGGCGCTGGCGGCGCATCCGGACGACAAGGATTTACTGTACGCGCGGGCGCTGGCGGCGGAAAAACTGGACCGGCTGGATGTGCTGGAGCGCGATTTGCGCGCCATTCTCGCAGTGGATCCCAAGAATGGACAAGCGCTGAATGCGCTTGGTTACACACTGGCGGATCGCACCGACCGTTATCAGGAAGCCCTGGGTTATATTGAACAGGCGCTGGAACAGATGCCGAACGACGCAGCCGTGCTGGATAGCATGGGTTGGGTGCATTATCGACTCGGCAACCGGGATCAGGCGCTGGAATATCTGCGTCAGGCTTACCGGATCAATCCCGATGCCGAGATTGCCGCGCATCTCAGCGAAGTGCTCTGGATTGGCGGTCAACACGAGGAAGCCCGGAAAATCTGGCGGGAAGCGCTGACTCGTGATCCCGACAGCATACACCTGCAAAAGCTGCGGGAACGGTTTGGCTGGTAGAGGATGGATGACCTTGATGACCGAAGATGAGCAACGCGCCAGCGATTTTATCGCTGCCTGCGCTAAGGAAACGAGCGCCTACATTCTCCGCTACGCGGACGAAGCGGGACTGGAGCGTTCATCATTCCTGGTGAGCGTCGCCGCCGTCCTGGCCTCCTCGGCGCTGGCGGCGCAGCCCGAGAATCAGCTTGCCGCTGCTTCCCGCCATATCCAGAATGCTCTGGGCCTGATTCACTGCCTGCGGGACGAGGAAGTGGATGCAGGCGCCGCCCCTCCAGAGGGTTTCGCCGCCCCACGGTCGTTATTATGAACCCGAGAGTTCAGGGTAAAGGCGGTGGAACCTTGCTTTGCAAACCGATCAGGTTGCAGCGCTATCTTGGAATCATTGCGCTACTCGCTCCCACTGTACTGCTGAGCGGTTGCGCTACTGCGCCGTCTTCTGCACCACAGGCATCTGCCTGGACCGCGCGGCAAACCCGGTTGACGCAATTGGCGAATTGGCAGGTGGATGGACGCATCGGCGTCATCAGCGGACAGCAAGGTTGGCACGCCACTTTTCAGTGGGCGCAGCGGGAACCCAACTATCGCATCGATCTAATTGGTCCACTAGGCCAGGGGCGGGTTGTTATCGCCAGCGACGGCCAAGAGGTGCGGGTGCAGACGCAGACAGGCCAAACCTGGGCCGCTCCAGACCCTGACGACTTGCTGGAACAAACGTTGGGCGTGCGGTTGCCGGTCAATGGCCTGCGCTACTGGGTGCGGGGTCTGCCAGCGCCGGGACCGACGCCCATGCTGCAAATGGATGCTGAGGGTCGGCTGACCCGGCTGGAACAAAACGGCTGGGTCATCGAGTATCTAATTTATGCACCGACCTCCATCGCCGGCCTGGATTTGCCGGAACGGGTCATTGCCCAGCGTGGGGATCTGAATATTAAACTGGTGATTCAGCAATGGACGCTGTAACCCCGCCCGATGCAACGGCTTGGCCGGCACCGGCCAAACTGAACCTGATGTTGCGCATCGTCGGTCGCCGTGCGAACGGCTACCATCTGTTGCAGACGGTCTTTCAGTTCCTCGAATACAACGATTGGCTGTGGTTTGAGCGCCGCGCAGATGGCGTGATTGAACGCCAGGGAGAAGTCGCCGGGGTTGCTCCGGACCTGGACCTGATCGTGCGCGCCGCCCGCTTACTACAACAAGTGGCGAAAACCTCACTGGGCGCAACGATCCGAATTGACAAACGTGTGCCGATGGGCGGCGGACTGGGCGGCGGTAGTTCCGATGCAGCAACCGTTCTGGTGGCCCTGAATGAGTACTGGCGAACTGGATTGACCCTGGCAGAACTCGCGGAACTTGGCCTGCAACTCGGCGCCGACGTGCCGGTCTTCATCCACGGTCACGCCGCCTGGGCGGAAGGCGTGGGTGAACGATTAACGCCGATTACGCTGGAGGAACCCTGGTTCGTGGTCTTAATCCCGGCGTGTTCAATCGCTACGGGCGTTATATTCAATGACCCGGAATTGACAAGAAACTCGCCGCTCCTCACAATAGCGGACTTTGTTAAGGGTGCGGGCGGCAATGATTGCGCAGCGGTCGTTTACCGGCGTTACCCGCAAGTCGCCGCCGCCGCCGCTTGGTTGGCGCAACATGGAGCCGCACGCCTGACCGGCACGGGCGCCGGTGTGTTTGCTGCTTTTGCGGATGTCGCTAACGCCAGGCGCGTACTTGAGCAAATACCGGCAGATTGGTCAGGGTTCATCGCCCGGGGTTGCAATCATTCGCCCCTGCATGAGCGCCTGGCGCGGACGCAGTACGAATTTACTTGAAATGCTTCTGATTTTTGGGCCGTAGCCAAGCGGTAAGGCACTGGACTTTGACTCCAGCATTCCCAGGTTCGAATCCTGGCGGCCCAGCCATCTTTTACAGCAGACCGCTAGCGGGGGAACAGGTCGTGTATGAAGGTCGAATGATGGTGTTTGCGGGCAACGCCCACCCGCAATTGGCCCACGATATTGTCCACCATCTACAGATGCCGCTGGGTCAAGCCATTGTCAGCCGCTTCAGCGATGGCGAGGTGATGGTTGAACTCATGGAGAATGTGCGGGGCAAGGATGTCTTCATTGTGCAGCCTACCTGCTATCCGACCAATGACAACATCATGGAGCTGCTGGTGATAGCCGACGCGCTGCGGCGCTCCTCAGCGGTGCGCGTTACTGCGGTCATCCCCTATTTCGGTTATTCCCGGCAGGATCGCCGGCCCCGTTCGGCGCGCGTGCCGATTTCCGCCAAAGTCGTCGCGAACATGATCACCAGCGTTGGCGTGGACCGCGTGCTGACGGTGGATTTGCATGCAGATCAAATTCAAGGGTTTTTTGACATCCCGGTGGATAACGTCTACGCCACGCCGATGGTGTTAAGCGATATTCAGGAACA
>JAGRHM010000447.1 GCA_020445005.1 Candidatus Competibacteraceae bacterium
ACCTGCGGAATCTGAATACTGGGTGAATTTCAGCGGCGGGCTGGATTACACGCCAGTTATTGCCTTGTCGCGCCTGCTCGCCGACGCATTGATCCCGGAACTGGTCCAGGGGAAGAGTGTGTTGATCGGCCCGGCGCTGGCGGCCCATGAGCCGGGTTTGCATACTCCAGTCAACCGTGGCGAAAACCAGCGTGTCTCCCCACTGGTTTTTCAAGGATTGGCCTTGCAAACGCTGCTACAAAAGCAGGCAATTCGTCCTCTGCCGGCGCTATGGCAACTGGTCCTTTTGCTGGCGGCGAGCGCGGTGAATGTGGTGCTTTACCAGTTGGGCCGCTATACGTTTGGTCTCGGGCTGACCGCCGCCGCTGTCGGCGTTTACGGACTCATCGCATGGTCGTTGCCTGCGTGGTTTTTGGTCTGGCCACCGGTGACCGCTCTGCTGATCGCCCAGATCGCCACCTTTATTCTGGTCTCACGCTATAAATTTCGCGTCGAAGAATCAACAACGCGCCGGTTAATCATGGAATTGTCCGGCCAATCGCGTGAAAAACGGCAGATCCCCAGTTTTTACGCCGACGCCGAGCCTTGGGCGCAAGTGGTCAATTTGGTTAGACAGGCTTTGAATCTTGGTTGGCTCATTTTTCTGGAACGCCCTCCCGGTCAATATCACGTTAAGGAAATTATTGCGCTGAATTGCAGTCTGGCTGACATTGACGAACGTCGCCGCGATTACCGCCGATTACCGTACAGCGAGGCGATTGCCGAGAATCGGCCGGTGCAACTGGAAAAGCGGCTTTTTCTTCGCCTCGATGCGGCTTATGACCAATATTTGACGCCGCTGATGTTCGGCGGCGAAGTGTTGGGGTTCTGGGCCATGGGATTGCCCGCAGGTCCTCAGATTCCCGTGTTTTTTTCCATCGTGCGCGACTTCAGCGCGCAAATTGCCGAGATGATTTATCACCGCCGGCAGTGGCTGCAACAACAGGAGATGGAAAAGGCGCGTCATGCATTTCGCTATTTGCGATTAGCGGGAGGTGAAAATTTCCATACCGCCCTGAAACAAAACTTCGTGGCTTATCAGCAGCGCCTGCTGGGACTGGAGCAAATTTTCGATAGCATTAGCCTGGCTGCGGTTTTTTACAATCCATTTGGCGTTTTGATCCAGATCAATCGGACTATGGAGGAATTAATCAAAAGGGCGCATATCCAGATTTATGAAATGACAGCGGTGGATTTACTCTGCGCGCTCTGTCAATTATCCATGATCGATAGTCAGCACACGCTTCGGCAGGTTTTTATAGAGCATAAAACCATAAGGCTGCCTGCTCGCCTCCCGGACAACCTTTATGCCCACTATCTGTTGTATGTCAGACCGGTATTAACGAATCCCGAACAGCATACCGAAGCAGAGGAAGTTACTCCCTTTGAGTTGCGCGGCATCCTGGTCGAACTGGTCGATGTGACGGAGCTTCATGATTTAAATATCACGAAAAACAGTCTCATGAAGCAAATCTATTTCGAATTGCAGGCTAACCTGCAGGCGATTATAGAGGAGACTGATAAATTTGATCTGGATGATCAAAGCGCATCCGGAGCAGGATTGAAGAGGATGAAGCAATATGCGGATGACGCTTTGCAGCAAGTGAATCAGGCTCAGGATTATCTCTTCAGAGATATGGTGGAATTGCATCCAGCCAATGAAGGTTATAATGAAGGTTATCCGGTGGAATTTTTGGAGATTGTCCGCATGGCGCTCGATACGGTGATGGATCAACTCGGGGAACAGCGGTTGACCATCGATGCGCGGCTGCCGGAAGTCAGTCATCTGGTTCTGGCGGAGTCGTCTGCTCTGCGAGAGCTGCTGGAGACGTTGCTCAGGATCCTGATTGAAGATGCGCTTGACGGAGCCACCTTGTCAATCTCCCTGCGAGAGCAGGAACAGACCATAACCCTGCGCCTGGCGAATGAGGGTTTTGGGATGCCCGATGCGCGTTTTCAGGAGTATCTGACCAGCATGGTTGATGATGCGACGCCCATTTTTAAGAAACTGCGCGCCGGGATTCGCGAGGTCGCTGCTTGGTCCGGAACCCTGACCGGGAGGAGCGCGCTTGGCGAAGGCGTTCGTTTTGAGTTGACCTTGCGGTGCTGGTGATCCCCCTGCTCCCCGATGCCCTGGCTAGTTCGATTATCATCACGGTCTGGGTAGGCGTCCTGTTCTCGGTTTTTTTTGCGTTGCGCTTTGGCTGGACGCTGTCCGGCCTGGTCGTGCCGGGCTACCTGACGCCTTTGCTGTTGATTAAGCCCCTGTCGGCGGCGGTGGTGTTCGCCGAGGGCCTGGTCACTTATTGGCTGGTGCATCTGCTGTCGGAGCGACTGTCCCGGTTCGGCGGCTGGAGCAGCCTGTTCGGACGCGACCGGTTTTTTGCGCTCGTGCTGGTAAGCGTGGTGGTTCGGCTGCTCGGCGACGGTTGGCTGCTACCGGAGTTCGGCGAATGGTGGAACCGATATTTTCACCAGAATTTCGATTACCGCAGCGACTTGCACAGTTTCGGCTTGATTGTGGTCTCGCTGATCGCCAACCAGTTTTGGAAAACCGGCGTGTGCGCGAGTCTTGCACCATTGATGATCACTATTGGCCTGACCTGCCTGGCGGTGCGCTATGGTTTAATGGAATTCACCAATTTCGACATCGGCAGCCTGCGCTACACTTACGACGATCTGGCCGCTTCGCTGCTGACAACGCCCAAAGCCTATATTATTCTGCTGACTACCGCCTGGATCGCCTCACGGATGAATTTGCATTACGGCTGGGAGTTCAACGGCATTCTGATCCCGTCGCTGCTGGCGTTGCAATGGTACGATCCAATCCGCATTCTCACCTCCTTCACTGAAGCCTTTATTATTCTGGGACTGGCCAGGGGACTGTTGACCTTTCCCGCCATCGCCCGCCTGCACCTGGAAGGGCCGCGCGCGCTGCTGTTTTTTTTCAATATCGCCTTTGCGTATAAACTCGCTTTGGGCTGGGGGTTGCCACAGATCTGGCCGATGCTGCCGATCACTGACGCCTACGGGTTTGGCTATCTGCTGACCACTTTAATTGCCTTGCGGATGCACGAAAAGGAGATCGCCGCTCGCCTGACCCGCGCGACCTTGCAAACCTCGCTGATTGCGGTCGGCGTCGCCAGTCTGGCGGGTTTCATGCTGACCCTGCTCCCTGGAACCCCAATGAACGCGCAGCGCCCTGAGGGTGAAACCGTTTCCATTGTTAAAGATGAGCGAACGCTGACGGCGATATTAAGCGATAGTCAGGTGGAATTGAATCGACCTCGCGCGCCAGGATCCGCGCTGATCCCCTTGCCGAGAGAGCTGGAGGCGTTTCGCAGCGGCATCGAACAATTGCGAGTCTATCTGGACACTGCGAATCCAGCGGCGTTAACCGAGGCGGTCAGGCGCTTGGATGCTGCGCATTACCAGATGGATCAGGTTGAACAACGCTATCTCTACCTGCGCGAGCGGACGCCAATCAACGGTTGGGGAATTTATGTGCTGGACACGCAAGCGCCGGGACATTTGCTGATTGAAGTGCCCGCGCCTTTCGAGGAGCGCGGCGCAATGCAGGCCGGCGGCGGATTATTCAGGGTTTTGCAAGGTCGCGCCCTGGCTATTGCCGGCGCGTGGCGCACGGTCAATCCGGATCGCTCGCTGGATGTCCTGTCGCGCCGGCAGACCTTTTTTCAGGCATTTCATGAGGTCATGGCGCGCCGCGATGTGTTGCAGGTTCGCGGCTATGACCCGCGCAAGGTCGGCGGCATACTGGCCGATTCAACGCTTAACGCCGCTCAGTCGGGAGATGCGCAATGGCCGACGATGTTATGGGTGCGCGCCCGTTTGCCACCCGGATTGGACCTGGCCCGGCTCCGGCAATCAGTCAGCGGACTGGCGGTGTACTGGGGAAGCACCCCGTTGCCCAATCTGCAACGGGATGTCACTGGCGAGGGTTTTGCGGAACTGGTGCTGAGTCAGACCGATTTACGCCGATTGATGGCGCGAACCGCCGTGTCGGGCACGGCGGATGCGTCTCTGCAAATTGGGGAACTGCGGATCGATGGCTATCTCCAGGAGTGGTTGCTGGCGGATAAACAACGCATCGCCGAGCGCGGAACCCATCTTTATCGTCCACCCTTGCTTGAAGAGTTGTTGTATATCGATGAACAAGTCTTGACACCGCTTCTGGGGCTGATCCGCACCGAATATCGCAACGGCGCATGGACTTCGGAGGGACTGCTAGCGTTGCGGGCGCTGGCCAGCGCCGCCAGCGCGGTCAGTTACCGAATATCGCGCTACCAGCACCGACTGAGTGGCCAGGAATATCTGTTGCTGGCCGAAAACGAAACCAGCGGTCAACCCCGTCGTTATTGGGGCGTTTATGTATTCCGGCTGGGGGGTGGTTCGGGCTATGTGACACAGATTCCCCATCCGTTGTCTGAATTCAACACCCTGGAGTATGGGGTGTGGTTGTTCGAGCAACTGCAGGCTGAGGCGCTGCTGTTGGCCGGCGCGCATCCTGAAGCCAATCCGCATGGTGGCGCCGATGTTCTAAACCCCGACCACTTTCCCAGTCTGTTCTCGCTGGTCAACCAGGTCGTGATGCGCGAGGCCGGCGACCGGCCCCTACTGGCGGTCGGCGTTCGTGCTTATGGCGTTCGTCCCGGCGAGCCGATGCCCTCCGCCGACGTGTTGCTCAGTTGGCATAATGGCGCGAGCCGCCGTGAAGCTCTCGACCCGCTGGGACAACGCCTGGTGGAGAGACTGGAAGCGGATGGCCTGACCCTGACGTTCCTGAGCGGCGCTCCGGATGAGGTGGGCTTTCAAGCCAGCGGCGTTCCGCAAGTACACTATTTGAATGCGAGCATAAACAAGTCGCTTTGCTTGCTATGGCTGTCGCCGGCGATGCGGGCCGGCTACCGGCAGCAGAGTGAGAATCGCATTCAGCAAACCCAGTTCGCAACATTGAACATCCCAACCCTGCAAACCAATTTTGATTACCATGTTGCCAAGCTGCCGCTCAGCGACGCGCTTCCGCCGCCCGACTGGCAGGCGACGCTGCAAGCTTATCTGCGTCAGCGCGACATTGTGGCGCTGCGGCAGTTACAAGAATGGCCTGAGTATCGTTATCAGCGGCTGGTCGATCAGGACACGCAAATGGCGTTTCTGTTGACCTTCGACGCACGGGGACGCCTGCTGGTCGTGGCGAATTTGGCCCCGCGCCAGCCGGAAGAATGGGTCGTGGCCGATCAGCCGCCGACCGGTAAACAACTGGCCCACTTCAAAAGTCGCCAGGCGGGCGGGCTTCGGTTTGCGCCGCCATGATTCGCTTGCTCGGTCATACTCTGAAATGGTTACTGATGTTGGGAACGCTGGCCGGCCTGGTGGTGTGGCTGTGGCCGATGGCGCAGACCACATGGCTGCTGTTCGATCCTCAGGGCCAGCAGAATATCGATCCCCGATTGGCCGAGGCAGCCGCCGAGGCGGTGTATGTATTGGAAAAGCAGCGTTGGCTGGAGTTTCCTATCGTCACACAAGGGGACTATCTCAAAGTGGTCAGCAACGCCAACTTGCCGGCGGCGGCCGCACAGGCTGGTTCGCCAGAGACTTTCTGGATTTACGCCATTGATTATCAAGTGCTGGATAAAACCGGTCGCGTGTTGAAGGAAGGAACTTATCACCTACGTACGATGATGAGCTGGCGTCAGCCGGACGGTGCGCCATTTCCACTGACGCCGGCCTTTTATCTCAACCGGTTGAGTCTACCGGCGAGTGGTCGAGTCATGACGATCCCGGTGCGGGAGACGCCGGGAGCGGCGCGTTTGCGGTTGCGGTTGGCTCAGCGCGATGCGGCGATTGATGAAGTGGTGGCCCGGGTTTATGCCCAGGAGCATCTTTTGGACGCCACTCGGGATTATCGTTGGCAGCGCGTCAGCCGCCGCCTGCGGGAACGGTTGGCCCGCGCCAGCGTATATGGCGCTGATTTACTGAGTCTGACCGAACAAACCCAACTGTTACGGCAAATCTGGAGTCCAACGGCGCCGCTGGGCGTTGAGGGTCGCGCCTATCGCAGTCAGAAAATGTATGTGATGTTTGAAGTCGAAGCGGAACCGCGTCGCTTGCCGGTGCTGCCTGCCGGTTTATATGTCGATCCGAACTTGCGTGGAACCCTGGCGATCCCGGAACCGGGTGGCGTGGTTGAGCTGGAACTGCTGGATGTTGCGCCGCTGATGGCTGAAGCAGGAATCCCCTCTACCTCCCCTTTTACAAGGGGGGGCGACAAAATGACTGCTGACCTCTCTTCGCAAAAGGGAGATGGCGAAACTGGTAGGATGCCTGCGACCCTTCGCTTGGTTTGGTATGGGTCGCTTCCTTCGCAGCGCGCCGAATACGCCATCAGCATGAATGGGGCAACGACGCGCTGGACGGGCGCACTGATGCCCGGCTTGGTGGAAGTCATTGCCTCCCAACCAGTGGTTGTCCGAGCAGCGCTTCGTCAGGAAACCGGGCAAGCCATTGACCTGGTTCAAGAACCGGTTTATCTACGGCTGTATGAGGTTGGAGCGGGGCAGGCGCTGGAGTTCGACATCGAGCATGTTGGCGCGCAACCGACTTTTTGGCGGGTTAGTTTACGTCAGGCGCTGCCGGCGGTTGCTGACCCGGCGATTGCCCGCTATGAACTGGTGGACGAACATAGCGTCGTGGTCCGCCAGGGCGCTTTGCCGGTTCCCGCACTGCTTTCCCGTTACGACTGGCGAGTCAGTTCCAGCGCCTTTTTTGACCGGATTTCCGAGCCGGCCAGCTACGCTTTCGTACTGCCGGTTAAAGTGGTTAAGGCGCGGTTACGCGCTGAAACGCCGCTGCTGGTTGCCGCGTACACCCGTCCCCCGGATTTGCCGCGTTCGGTGCGCGCGCCGGAGGATTACCGGCCTGATCTGCCCGGAACCGGTAGTCAGCCTTTTTGGTTTCCGGTGTTGCCGGTCGATGCCCAGACGCTACTTCAGGAGGCAAGAAGCGGGTTGATAGTGGTTCAGTCAAGGCCGCCGGTAATCAACCCTGATATCCTCGCGGGACGTTATGACTGGCAGGATTACACGCCGAAAGGTCCCTGGCGCGGTCGGTATTTGTTGAATCCACGCGACCCGGGGACGCCCTTGCGCGTTCAGGCACTGGACAGCGTGTTTCGACCCGTGTCCGCTGGCGTTCCCACGACATTGCATTTTCAAGGACAACCGGGACGGTCGACAGTGGATCCGACCCTGATCGTCCTGCGGGAATCCGCCGCGCCCAGCGCGGTGCGCGTCGCAGTGGATGGCGTCATCATTCATTCCAGCGTGATTGCGGTGCGTCGCGCTTCGATCTGGTTGCCCCCGCTGCCGGTGGGAACGCATACGCTCACTGTGACGGCTTCGCAACCGGGCCGCTGGTTGATCAGTAACGCGGGGGCTGACGAAAACAGCGTTATCCGCCGATTGGCGTATCTTCTCGATCAGCAACCGCTGGAGTTCATTTACGCGAAAACCACGGCCGGCGAGGAAACGCTGACCGGTGTTTTGCAGGGGCCATTCGCCGTAACTGAGCGCAGCCGGTTGCGTGTGCGGGTCGAGATTGATCACGCCGCACTATTGGGGCCGGCTAACCGGTTGACCGCGCGTGAGTGGCGCTATGATCTAAGGCCAGACCCTCGTCAGGCCATTCCGGTGCTGGATACCCCGAATGAACAGGTTGGCTTGGGTCAACGGTTTTTCCTACCCCTGGGGGACGACCTGCCGCCAGGTTCCTACCGGATTCGTCTGCAATTGGAGCAGGGCAGAGGTTATTTAAGTCTGTATCGGGTTATTCCCGGACTGCCCGCCCTCTTTGAACTATTCCGTGAGGAGACATTGCCATGAGACTCCATTTATTTGAAAATAAAAAAACTTTAATTGTATTCTTCGGGTTGGCGATGGGATTGATATTAGGGTCGGCGGCGACCGCCTCTGCCAAGAGTTCCGAGTTGGAAAGACTATGGAGCGCCAGCCGGAGCGATGAGTATCGTGCGCCGACACCGGAAGCCCTGGCTGAAACAGAGCGACTGTTTCGACGCGCTTTGGCGGGCGAGACGGGTAATGCGCTGGCGGCGGACTGGGCGGCGCTGGGTTATAAAATGGAGCAAGTGACCGACTGGAATCAGGTGTTCACGGTAGTTCACGAACAACCGGATCAATGTTGGGGACGCGGTTTCTACGTTTTCGCCGCCCTGCCGGCAGGCCACCCTGTTTTGCAAGCGCCGCATTCATTCCATGACCTGCATACCGGAGCCATTGCGCTGCGTTTGTTTGGGCAGGGGCGTTTTGGTGCCGGCGCCTGGAATACGGTACGGCGCAGCTATCAGAACCGCGACGGAGAAAAAGTGAATGCTGACATGGCGCATGCGCCGGAAAGCCCTTTTATCGCCTTCAGCCGGGCGGTTGCTTTCGTCAGACCGGCCAGCGCTATTCTGCAACTACATGGTTTTAAAGCTGAAGAGCGTAAAACGCAGACTGGACGCGCGGCGGGGGCCATTATCAGCGCCGGTCAACGTCAGCCCACGGCGGCGGCGGAACGGACGGCGCGTTGCCTGGATGCGCTGTTTACTGAACCGGTCTTGCTTTATCCCATCCAGGTTGAGG
>JAGRHM010000448.1 GCA_020445005.1 Candidatus Competibacteraceae bacterium
TCTGCAGCGATTGATCGACGAATTTGAATTAACTCACCAACAGGCCGCAGACGCCATCGGGCGATCGCGGACGACAGTGACCAATCTGTTGCGTTTACTGGAATTGAGCGAAGAAGTCGGACAACTGGTGCGGGAGCGCAAATTGGACATGGGCCATGCCCGCGCTTTGTTGCCCTTGCCGCCCGCCTTGCAGCGGGAAGCTGCTCATCAGGTCCTGCTGTGCGGGTTGTCGGCGCGAGAAACCGAGCAACTGGCTCGTCGCTTGCAAAAACCAGAGGCTGAGACCCTTGCGCCGGCGCCGGCAGTTGATCCGAATATTCGTCTGTTGCAGGATAACCTGTCGGAATGGCTGGGCGCTCGGGTGCGAGTCCGGCATGGCGCTTCCGGCAAGGGCAGCGTCGTTATTCAATACAACAGTCTGGATGAATTGGACGGCATCATTGCCAGAGTCAAATAATCGGGAAAGGGCATCCTCCAGCGATCAAACGCCTGCCCGGTCTCCAGCGACAGAGGCGGCTTGAAATCCTGCCATTCGTCCGCATATCCACTCCTGGCCTATAAACATTACGACTCAGGAGACCGTCCCCCATGACCGTCGAAGCCCATAAGGAAACGCTTGGTTTTCAAGCCGAGGTGCAGCAATTGCTGCGCCTGGTCGCGCATTCCCTGTATTCTCACAAGGAAGTCTTCCTCCGTGAACTGATTTCCAACGCCTCCGATGCTTGTGACAAGCTGCGTTTTGAAGCGCTGACGGATGGCGCGCTGTACGAGGATGATCCTGAACTGAAAATCCGCGTCACGTTCGACAAGGATGCGCGCACCATTACCGTAACGGATAATGGCATCGGCATGGACCGGCAGGAAGTGATCGACAATATCGGCACCATCGCCCGTTCCGGGACCCGCCAGTTCATGCAGAAGCTAACCGGCGATCAGGCCAGGGACGCCAACCTGATTGGTCAGTTCGGCGTGGGCTTCTATTCCAGCTTCATCGTCGCAGACAAGGTCACCCTGCGCACCCGTCGCGCCGGTATGAGCGCCGAGCATGGCGTTCTCTGGGAATCCACCGGTGAAGGCGAGTATACGCTGGAAACCATTGAGAAACCCACGCGCGGCACCGAAGTCACGCTGCATCTGCATGAAGATGACAGCGACTTGCTAAATGAATGGCAACTGCGCTCGATCATCACCAAGTATTCCGACCATATCACCCTGCCGGTGATCATGCCGGTGCAGAAGTACAGCGAGGACAAGGACGCGCCGCCCAAATTTGAGGACGAGCGCATTAACCAGGCGGCGGCGCTGTGGGCGCGGCCCAAAAACGAGATCAAGGACGAGGAGTACAAAGAATTCTACAAACACGTTGGTCATGACTTTGAAGACCCTATGGCCTGGACGCATAACCGGGTCGAGGGCAAACTGGAATACACCTCATTGCTGTTCATTCCGAATCGCGCGCCCTTTGATCTATGGGATCGCGAGCAGCGCCACGGCGTCAAGCTGTATGTGCAGCGCGTGTTCATCATGGACGACGCTGAACACTTGATGCCGCGCTACTTGCGCTTCGTGCGCGGGGTGATCGACTCCAACGATCTGCCGCTCAACATCTCCCGCGAACTCCTGCAAAGTAGCAAAACAGTGGACAGCATTCGCGGCGGTTCAGTCAAGAAGGTGCTGGGCCTGCTGGAGGACATGGCGACGAATGACGCCGAGAAGTACAGCAAGTTCTGGAAGGAGTTCGGGCGGGTGCTCAAGGAGGGACCGGCGGAGGATTACAGTAACCGCGAACAAATCGCCAAGTTGCTGCGCTTTGCTTCAACCCATAACGATAGCTCCGACCAGACCGTTGCCTTAGCTGATTACGTCGCCCGGATGAAGGAGGGTCAGGACAAGATTTACTACATCAGCGCCGACAGCTTCGCTGCCGCCAAGAACAGCCCGCATCTGGAAATCTTCCGCAAGAAGGGCCTGGAAGTCCTGTTGCTCACCGACCGGGTGGACGAATGGCTGATGTCGCACCTGACCGAATTCGACGGCAAACATTTCCAGTCGGTGGCCAAGGGCGCGCTGGATCTGGATAAAATTGCGTCGGAGGAAGAGAAGCAGGAACAGAAGCAGGCGGAAGATCAGTACAAGGATTTGCTGACCAAGGTCAAGGAAGTCTTAAGTGACAAGGTCAATGAAGTACGCATTTCCTCACGATTGACCGATTCGCCGGCCTGTTTAGTCGTGGATGAACATGGCCTCAGCCCGCATTTGGAGCGTTTGTTGCGCGATGCCGGGCAGAACGTGCCGATGAGCAAGCCTTATCTGGAACTGAACCCTGGCCATTCGCTGATTACCCGACTTAAGAATGAAGCTGACGCAACCCGCTTCAGCGACTGGACGAATCTGCTGTTCGAACAGGCGGTGCTGGCCGAGGGTGGGCAGTTAGAAGACCCGGCGAGTTTCGTCAAGCGGCTGAATGGGTTGTTGTTGGCGATGGGTTGATTCCACAATTTTCCCATGCGCCGCGTCTCCCAAATCCTGTGGGCGCTAACCTGCATCATGCTGATCAACGGTTGCGCGCAACTGGAACGAGCGGGTAGCGGGCCTGACCCTTCACGCGATTTGGGAACCGGCGCGGCGCGGCCGTCCACGCCAATCCTTTCTAACGATCCAGGCTTTATTGAAGAACGCGCACGGCAAGCTTATGAAACCGGTCGCTGGGATGTGGCTGAGGGCTATTATTTACAATGGATGCGCCTGAAACCCACTGATGACCGGCCCTGGTTCGAACTGGGGAATTTATATGCCGAACAGGGCCGGTTGGCTTCGGCGGAACGCGCCTACCGGGAAGCCTTGCGTCGGCGTGATGATGCGCGCACTTTGCACAATTTGGGGCTAACGCAGGTCAAACTAGGGGTAGGCGCTTTGCGTGAATCGCAACAACGCTTGCCGAAGGACGATCCGGCGCGCCAGGAAACTTACGAGTTTTTACGGGCGTTGCTGGAAACGGTATTGCCATAGGATTGCCGAGGAGTACACGCCATGACGTATCAACACGTTTTATGCGCCGTCGATTTTTCCGACGAGGCGCTGAAGGTCGCAGAACGGGCTAGGGACATCGCCGGGAAGTATGGCGCGCGCCTGAGCCTGATTCATGTCGTGGAAGATGTGAATATCAGTCTAGGCGGTGGTTATGAACTGCTGCCGGTCTTGCCTGATCTGCCGGACGAGGCGCTGTTGCAGGAGGCGCGGGCCGAGTTGGGCAGGCTGGCGCAGCGCCTGAGTGTGGATGATGCCGGCCTGTGGGTGGTCAACGCTATTTCCACCAAGGAAGGCATTCTGGGCGCGGTTCAGGATCACCAAATGGATTTGATTGTGGTGGGCAGTCATGGCCGGCATGGGCTGGCTTTGTTGCTGGGCTCAACCGCTAACGCCGTGTTGCACGGCGCGCCCTGCGATGTGTTGGCGGTGCGGATTTAATCGATTAAGTTTTCAGGATCAACGACCTACAATGACGAATGATTGACAACTTCTGCAAAGAATTGCAATGAATCCCAATGAATCCCAATGAATCCCAATGAATCCCAAGGTCATGACCGGTAAGCCCGTCATCAAGGGGACGCGCCTGACAGTGGAATATATTCTGAATTTGTTAGCGCAGGGGGCCTGCCATGACCGAGATTCTCCAGGAATACGAGGGACTTACCCAGGACGATCTTTAGGCATGTCTGCTGTTTGCCGCCCGTGCGCTGGACCATGCAGTTATCGAACCTCTGGTGGAAGAAGCTTAAGTGCGCTTTCTGGTGGATGAAAATGCGGGTCCATCATCGGCATGCTGGTTACGCAACCAGGGGCATGAGGTTTTTTCGATTCCAGCGTTTCGATTGAAATTGAGTCCTAATTCTTGGACGGATGCTCTTCTGGTGAAAACACCAGATCCAATTTTATCCGAAATGCTGGATTACAATTACCGCTAGCAACGCCCCGGTCGGGATATCAGCATTGATGATGAACGCTTGTATGTCCATTTTCTCATCTT
Source organism: Candidatus Competibacteraceae bacterium (assembly GCA_020445005.1). Lineage (GTDB taxonomy): Bacteria > Pseudomonadota > Gammaproteobacteria > Competibacterales > Competibacteraceae > UBA2383. The sequence continues at coordinate 4,028 of JAGRHM010000448.1, forward strand.
CTAGATCCCCAAGTTTTTTGTCCACCAGCATCATACGCGGGAACTGGAGGAAAGGCTCTTCATGACCCAACTGGCGCCCCACGAATGGGCTAGTTGCGTCATTCAGCCGCGCTTGCGGGCTGCTTACCGAATGGCTGCGAAGTACGAAATATTCGAAAATCCTATTTCACTGACCCCGACTGAATTCCTGTGGACGGTGCAGGGACGCAACCGACGCTACAGCCTCTGGGCGCTCAAACTCTTGTTCCAGCACGGATCGGGCAAGGACACTTGGCGGGCTATCAGGGATCCAAGTTGAGATTCTAAGAAGCTGTATTGAAACTCTA
>JAGRHM010000449.1 GCA_020445005.1 Candidatus Competibacteraceae bacterium
AGTGTCAGAAAAAATTAAATTTCACGTTTTTCTGGACGCATACCCACCCTAACGCCTATTTCGAGAGGCCGATCCTGCAGGATGGTTCAGCAACGATAAGCCTTAGCGTACCTTTACGGGCGAATCTTCGTGATACCCTGACGTGGCTGAATTCCGACGGCAGCCTCAATCCGGACCAGTTGCTGGACACCTTATCTGCGTTTCTGGCGACAACATGGGCAACCGCTCTTGGGCAGCGCCCGTACTATGAAATCGCCCCGCACTTGGTGTTGATGGCCTTTCTACACCGGGTGGTCAACGGCGGCGGGGCGCTGGAGCGGGAATATGCCATTGGTCGAGGGCGCATGGATTTATGCCTGCGCTATGGTGCGGTGACACTGGGGATGGAACTGAAAGTGTGGCGAGCTGACGAACCGGACCCGCTGACCGAGGGCCTGACGCAGTTAGACGGTTATCTGGCCGGGTTGGGGCTGGACAGTGGTTGGTTGGTGATTTTCGACCGGCGCAGCGGTCAGCCGCCCATCCGCGAGCGCACCTCCAGCGCAGAAAAACAAAGCCCTCAGACGGCAAGTGACGGTGGTGCGGGCCTAATTCCATGTTATAGCCTTGTAACCTGATTGACCTGTATTCCAAACCACCCCGGCGCTTTGCGCCACCCCTCCTTGAGCAAGGAGGGGAATTCCGGGATCATGGGGCTATCAGCGAGCAAGGCTAACTGGTTTCAGGAGCATACCCACTCATGCACCGGCGTTCCGCTCTGTTGCCATTCCAGATAGGCCAAGGTCAGCGCTCCCAAATCAGGACCGTTCTGTTCCAGGAATCGCTGTTGCCAGTTAGCGCCGGTGCGTCCACTCTCGACCCGCGCGGTGATGAGGTTTAGATACTCAGCCACATCCGCCGCGTCCAGGTCCAACGCCTGCAACTCGCGGCGAGCCAAGGGCAATAGTTCCTCCAGTAATAACTGACGCAACGACCAGCGTTGACCATGCAACCACACGACCTCCGCTTGTAATCCAGCGCGCGCCGCTGCGTAAAAATTGGCCCGGCACTGGGCGAAATCCAGCGCGGTTTCGACCGGCGGTAGCGTCCGCGCCAAACCATGCGCCAAACCGTAGTACAGCGCTGCATTGGCGATGGTGTCAGGAATACTCGGCCCGGCGGGCATCACGCGATGTTCAATGCGCAAATGCGGCGTCCCATCCGATTCAAAGCCGATCAGAGGCCGGTTCCAGCGCCAAATCGTGCCGTTATGCAGACGTAGATGCGGCATCCGCTCATCAGGTTCCCCACTCAGGTCTACCGGTAGCAACGGCGGGTAGCGCGTCAAATTCTCGGTAAATAACTCCAGTAACGATTCTCGAACGTAACCACTGCCAAAAGTGACGCGCTGGCAGGTGGGGTCGTTGAAGTGTGCTCCGCCTGGCAAGGATACTGCCTGCTCGAATAACGGAATCCGGGTTTCTTCCCATAGACGTTTCCCAAACAGCAACGGCGAATTGGCGGCCACCGCCACCATCGGCGCAGACAGCAGCAACGCGGCGTTGAAGAACGCGACGGCTTGGTCAACCGTAACTTGCAAATGGGTCTGAAAGGAAGTGGCCGCTGCTTCCAACATCACATTCGCCTGAGTCAGAGATAGGCTTTCCACGCCGTGAATCGCCAGTTCCATCGGTTGCCCCTGTCGTCGCAGCAAAATCTGATCATTAATCGCCCGGTAGCGTTGCTGGTCCGACATGTGCTCCAGAGTCAAATCAGGTTCGCGTAGGGTGGGCAGGATGCCAATCAGCATGACGGACGCATCCAGTTCAGCCGCCGCCTGCTGGCAGCGTTGCCAGAGCGCCTCCAAATTGGCGTGCATCCGCCGCAGGGCGTCGCCTCGTAGTGGCAGGGGCGGCGTGTTGAGTTCGATATTGAATACGCTCAACTCCGGCACCACCAGCGGATTGCCCATACGCTCCAGAAAAAACGGATTGAGAGGCGCCGGATACCCCCGGCGATCCACCAGCCAGGCTTCAATTTCAAAACCGCCGACATTTCCAACCGGCGCAAATCGTTCCTGCTGGAAATATTCCTCCAGCAGAGCGGTTTCCCGGCGCAGGCGGGTTTGAAAACGCTGGAAATCCTCGTCAGTGAACGTCGAGCGGGAAATCTCCTGACCCATACACGGCCTCCAGGTTAAAAGGTATCAGGCGCCGGGTTGCAGACTCCAGGCAAGCCATCTGATACCCGGAACCTGACAACTTATTTATAGCCGATCAAGCTCATTGCGGAAGGCAAAACCGCACAATGGAATATTGAGATTCCGAGTCAGAGCGAGGGCCTGGAATCGATCGCCCATCTCGCCCGGCAGCGTCAGCAATTTGACCTGGCGGGCCTGCTCCAGATAGTCAATCGAGTTTGCCGGGTTGAGGGGAATTTCCCCAGCCAGCAATTCCATCAGTCCACAGCCGAACAGAAAATAATTTTGCGCAGTGTAGCCGGCGACTTCTAAACCGGTCGCCAACCCGGCTTCGGCGACGGCGGTAAAGTCCACGCTAGCGGTGATGTCTTGCAGACCCAACAAGAGCAATGGATGGTCGTGAACGCGATGGCGATAATGGCAGAGCAACGTACCGGTAGCCCGTTCCGGGTGATAATAGGCCGCACGAGGATAGCCGTAGTCGATAAACAGCAGCGCGCCGGCGCTCAGGGGTTCGGCCACCGCAGCCAGCCA
>JAGRHM010000450.1 GCA_020445005.1 Candidatus Competibacteraceae bacterium
CGCCCTGGCCCTGGAAGGCCACCGTCGTCATGCCGCTACGGTTGGGAATCCGCCCGGTCTGCATCGCGGCGCGGCCCGGTGTGCAACTCGGCTGGGCGTAAAACGAAAAGAACGTCATGCCTTCGTCCGCCATGCGGTCGAGGTTAGGCGTAGGCATGCCGCGTCCTGCGCCGCCGCCGTAGGCGCCGATATCACCGTAGCCGTGGTCATCGGCTACAATAAACAGAATATTAGGCTTCGAGTCTTCCGCAGCGACCGCGCTGCCGATGGTGAACCCCACCATGGTCAGCACTGCGATACCCAGTAAAGCGGTTTGTTTTGGTTTCACTTTCATTTACCAACCTCTTTCAATCGTTATCGATGAAATTTCATGAACAACGACACAAGAATATGTCGCTTTTGATTATATAAGGCTCTCGTAGAATATACATTTATAGTTGATGAGATTCAAAAGTCCCATCCGGTCGACTACTGATGCTACTTACGTAGCCTCTGAGAATCTGAAGCGGAGAAGAGGTAGGTTGGGCAAAAGCAAAGCGTTGCCCAACATGCCAATCAGGATCATGGTGTTGGGCTTCGCAAGCTCAGCCCAACCTACAAGGTTTCGGGGTTTCCGGCTAAGCACTACGTAGTCTCTGAGAATCCGGAGTGATGAGGTTGGAAGGAAGGGATCGGCGTATGAGAACGGTCAGTGATTCCCACGCGGACCTGGGCGGCGGCGCACTTGGGAAGACAGACTGCGCATCAATTCCTTGACGGTTCCAATCCCCAGCTTGCGCAGGAGATTGTGACGGTGTGTTTCCACGGTGCGTGGGCTGACAGCCAGCATGCGGGCGATCTCCTTGCTGGTCGAACCGGAGAGAATCTGATTGAGCACCTCTTGCTCCCGTTCGGTCAAGGCCGCAAGCCGCTGTTCAAGATCATCGGTTGCGTTCGACGAATGTCTGGTGGCGGCATCCAGGGCCAAGGCGGCGTTAATGCTGTCCAGCAAGGCTTGCTCTCGGTAGGGCTTCTGGATGAAATCGACTGCGCCCGCTTTCATCGCCTGAACGGCCATTGGGATATCGCCGTGGCCGGTGAGGATAATCACCGGCATGTTGACCTCCAACTCATTGAGCTTTTGCTGCAAGGCCAGACCGCTCATTTCCGCCATCCGTACATCGAGCACCAAACAACCCGGGCGTGATGGCTGGAAAGCATCCAGAAATGCCGGTGCGGAGGCGTAGCCCTCGGCTTGCAGTCCAACGGATTCGACCAACTCCTGAATCGAATCACAGACTGCGGCATCGTCATCGACAATAAATACTGTTTCCTTCTGCATGTTATTCATGAATCGGCTATCCGCAATGTGAATCGGAAAATGGCGCCGCCAGTGAGATTCGGTTCGTACCAGAGTCGCCCCCCATGAGCATCAATGATCGCTTGGGAAATGGCGAGTCCCATGCCCATGCCGCCGCTGGTGCTGGAGTAGAAAGGTTCAAAGAGGTCTGCAGCCTGATTCGGCGGAACGCCGGGACCCCGGTCCGCCACGCTGATTTGCGCTTCCTGATCGTTGAGCGGGTCCAGGTCGATGAAGATGTGTTTGTCGTATTGATCGCTTGAGCAAACACTCTGCATCGCGTTTTGCAAGAGATTGACCAGAACAAGCTGAACCTGCAGAGCGTCGGCAAAAACCGCAGGAAGATCACCAGCGGACTCGTAGGCGATATCGCAGCCGCGGCGCTCGATCTCCGATTCCATCACCCGGATGACCTCTTCGATGAGGAGACCAGGAGATATCGGCAGCAGTTGCACATCGCTGGCGTTGACCAGCGATCGAATGCGCTGAGTGATGGCTCCCGCCCGCTCGGCTTGCGCCTCGATCTTCCCAAGAAGTTCAATAACCTTGGGTTTGTGATCGAAATGACTCTGAAGGCGTTGCTTGGCGGCCTGTGTGTAGTTTTTAATCGCGATCAACGGCTGGTTGATCTCATGGGATATTGAGGTGGCCATAGCACCCAAGCTACGCTCTTTGCTAAAGCGCGCCAATCGTGCGCACAGTAGCGTTGCGAACGACTCCGCCTGTATGCGTCGTCCATATTCGTCTGCCAAGGCGACTTGGGCGCGCTGGAGTCTGCGATAGTTCAGCATAAGTACAATGATCAATACCGTTTGCATCAGGACCACGGCCAGCACGGCAAGGACTTGCCGGTAATAGCGATCCCAGAGAGTCACTTCCTTGAAGCGAACCTCGCAGTCCGCCGGTAATCGGCGCTCGTCGATGTCCCAGTGGCGTAACTGCCGCCAGTCGGCGATGCAGTGCGGGGCTACCGGCGCTTGGACGCCGATTGCGGAGGGGTCCTCGCCGTTCAGCACCCGGGCGACCAACTCGCCTGTGCGTCGCCCCTGCGTCCCATAGCTCGTAATCGAACCGGCAACAATCCCGTCGCCGAGGTAGGTCTCGAACACCCCGAAAACGGGAACGCGCGAGACCGCGACGATCCGCTTTAACGCATCGCGCGGCACCTGGGGTGCATCGGCGCCGTCGCGAAACATCGTTGTGTACAGCACCACTGTGTCAGCAAGAAGTCCTTGTACCGCCGTGACCGTTTCTGCAAGGGTAAGACCAACGAGGTACTGGATGTCGAACCGTCCCGCGGCTTGCTCAAGCGCGGCCTGCGCGAGCAACAGATGCTTGCGGTCCGGGTCGGCCGTACCAGCGACGATAGCGACCTTTTGCGTCGCAGGCCGCAGTTGCAAGGCAAGATCGAGCGTTGGTCCGAACTCAAGCTGCACCGGAACGCCGATCGTGTGCGGATCGAGGCTGCGCTCGCGCAGTGAGCTGGTCGGCATGCTGTTGAAGACGATCACCGCGTCCGGCCAGATCTCCGCACGGTAGCGCCGGGCAAAATCGAGCGCGATCGTTGCATCCGCTACCACAACATCGATCTTCAAACCGTGATACTTCTTGCGGAGCAACGCCGCTACATCGTGATCGAACAGCTTTTGTGGAAAACGATACATATCGAGTGTTTCGGCGTAGAAATCGACAGGCACCCTGCTCTCCATACGAATAGCCTCGCGCAGCGCGCTGTCCAGGGCAAGGAAAGCCGGCAAATAGGGATCTGTCCCGTTCAGGATAACGACGCGTCGCGACGCGCCATCCGTTTCCTGGGCCTGCGCCGATGTATCCGTGACCAGAACAGACAACGCAACCATCATGAGAAATCCTGCGATGGTCGCACGTTTGATTCCGGCAACCACCTGATTCCACGATGGATGCAAGGCTGTTAACGGATTCAACTTATGGCTTTTTGTAATGAACTGCATTTTTCAGGGCCTGAACTGCGATCATCATGATTTTCGTTACGCGTCGAAGCGTTGAGGCCGTCCGCGCATCATTCGACATTTTTGTCGAGCGCAACGTCGTTTGTCGACCTTCCCCTGGATTATTCGCAATAGATTCTGAATTTTAATGAAATTTAATGATGGCATGGTGACTGCAATGTCATCTTAAACCTTTTTCATTCGCCATTTTTCCGAGGAGTCTTGCGATGAACCTGAACCGCACCCTGTTGATGACCGCCCTGTTGACTGCCCTGGCGACGACGCCCGTTTTTGCCGCGCGTGGACCCGGTCAAAGCGGTATTGGCGATCCCGGAACCTGCGTGGATTGCATCGCCGCCCCGGTGGATGATCAGGAGGCGGCAACTCTGACCTTCATGCGGGAGGAGGAGAAGCTGGCGCGCGATATTTACCGCGGGGCCGCCACACTTTGGACATCTTCCTTATTCGCCAATATCGCTGATTCAGAACAGCAACACATGGATGCTGTTCTGAAAATGCTGAACAAATATGGTTTGCCCGATCCGGTAGCCACGGCAGGAGATTTGCCAGGCCGGTTTTCCGATTCGGAATTGCAACAGCTTTATGATGATCTGGCGCAACAGAGCGCGAATTCCCTGATGGACGCTCTCCTGGCAGGCGCGCTGATTGAGGAAGTGGATATCGAAGACAATCAGAATGCGCTGGACGCGACCGATAATCTTGATCTGAAGATGCTGTATGGAAATTTGCTGCGCGGCTCACGCAACCACCTACGTGCCTTTGTCCAGGAAATCGAACGCCTGGGCATCGTTTATGAGGCACAGCATCTTGAACAAGATGCTGTGGACGAGATCGTCGATAGTCCGACGGAGCGGGGCGGCAACGGCAATAGAGGCGATAACGGCGGATCGCGTCGCTGAAAAACCGTATAAAGCTGCAGATGAGGTCAGCGAGCGCCATCGTTCCGCTTCAAGCCATGCCGGGCCATCTTGTAACGCAGCACCCGTTCGCTGATCCCCAGCGCCTCGGCGGCCCGGGTCTGCACTCCGTCCGCCTGTTCGAGAGCCGACCGCAACAACTCTTTTTCCACGGCGTCCAGCCGTTCCTGCAGCGGACCACTCTCCAGCCCATCCCCGGCGTCCAGTCGACGCACTTCCGGTGGCAGGTCGAGCGGACGCAGGACGCTGCTTCTGGCCAGGGTGACGCTGCGCTGGACCAAATGCTCCAACTCTCGCACGTTGCCCGGCCAGGAATATTTAATCAGCAGGTCCAGTGTTTCCGCAGCGAGCCGGACAGGGCGGGGGGCATAGCGCTCCACGAACAGGTTCACCAAGGCGGGAATGTCCTCCCGGCGCTGCCGCAGGGGCG
>JAGRHM010000451.1 GCA_020445005.1 Candidatus Competibacteraceae bacterium
CGATGGCGTCGGTGCGCGGTTCGCCCACGAAAAACTGCACAGTCAGCGCCGCCATGCCGGGGCGGGAAATCGAGTAAACATGCTCCACCCCTTCGATTTCCGCCAGCAACTGTTCCGCTGGACTGCTCACCAGCTTTTCCACCTCCTGGGCGGTAGCGCCGGGAAAGGGAATGAACACGTTGGCAAAGGTCACGTTGATTTGCGGTTCTTCCTCGCGGGGCGTGACCAGGACTGCGAACAGTCCCATCAACAACCCCACCAGCGCCAGTAGGGGAGTAATCTGGTTGCGCAAGAATTTTTGCGCGATCGCCCCGGACAGGCCGAGGCGGGGTTCGGCAGCCTCGTTCATGTCATTGCCCCTCACCGCGCGGCTGTTCCTTGAGATAAGCGCCGGCCTGGATCGGGTCCAGCGCTACGGTCTCGCCGGCGTCCAGCCCGGCCAGAATCTCGATCTGATCGCCTTCAACCCGGCCAGGCCGCACCTGACGCAGATTCACACGACCATCCTTGATTACGTAAACGGCGCTCACCTCACCCCGTTGCGCCAGCGCCGCGCGCGGTACGGTCAACCGTTGATCCTCGCCCACCCGGAACGCGGTCTTGACGAACATGCCCGGATAGAACCCCTCGGTTTTGGGCGGCAGGTACACGCGCACCTTGAATACATTGCTCTGCGGATCAGCGTAGGGGAAAAAGGTTAGCTTCTCGGCGGGAATGCCAGGTCCGCCATTCGGTGGCAACACCCGCGCTTGACTGTACTGGCGCACCGGCCCAATGAGGCGCTGCGGTACGTTGACGATCACGCGCAATTCATCCAGTGAGAAACCGGTCATCAGCGGCTTGCCCGGTTGCACAGTCTCGCCCAGCTCCACATGGCGCTCCAGGACAATGCCACTGTAGGGCGCATTGATCGTGGTGTAGCCCAGCGACTCCTTGGCCTGCGCAACGCCCGCCTGCGCTGCTTCCAGACGCGCCTTGGCGGCATTGAGCGCGGCGGTGGCGGAATCCATTTGCGCCTTGGATACCAACTGTTTTTCATACACGCCGCGAATGCGCTTGTATTCAGCGTCGGCTTCGATAAAGCGGGCCTGCGCCTCGCGCAACGCAGCCTGGGCCTGCTCCAGACCCGCACGCTGTTCAATATTGCGGATGCGGACAATCGGCGCACCCTGCGGTACGAAGTCATTTACATCCACCATGATTTCTTCAACCCGTCCCGCAGTCTGGGCGGAAACGGTGCTTTTGTTGACGGCTTCGACGACGCCATCGAGGATTTGCTCGTCGGGCAGGGTTTGCCGTTGGGCCTCGGTGACTGGGAACGGTGGTTCAGCCGCACTCAACCAGGCGGGTGAAACAGCGAACAGACCATAGATAATGAAAGAAAGTATGGCGCGGATTGGCGTGGACATGGCGGTCCCCCTTGAACCAGATCGGTATCGGGTTTGGTATATTAGAGAATTCTAATACTTTGGCCGGTAACGAACAAGACGGAAACAGGTTAAAACTCATTAACCAACAACGCCAGCGTCAACAGCGTTAGCGTTTCCATCAACTCGCAGGTCGCGCCAAGGGTATCGCCCGTAACGCCGCCCAGTTGCCTCATCCATATATGGCGCAAGGCCAGAAAACCACCACCCAGCACAACCATCAGCAGACCACCCGACCGCTCCAGCAGCACAATAGTTGCGAGGGCTATCAGGACTATCAGGAGAATGCTGTTCCAGCGCGGCAATTGATCGGCATGCGGGGAACCTAGACCATCAGGCCGCACATAAGGCGTGGTCGCCAGTAGCAGTACCATCATGGCGCGGCCCCACACCGGGGCCAGCCACAAGGCATCCTGTGCATCGCCAGCTAATAAGGTTTGCAAGGCGGCGAATTTGTTTAGCAGGACCAACACGATCGCGGAAATGGCCATTGGGCCGCTGCGCGGATCTTTCATGATTGCCAGCGTGCGTTCCCGGTCGCCTTGTCCGCCGATCCAGGCGTCGGCGGTATCGGCCAGCCCATCTAGGTGCAAACCACCCGTCAACAACACCCAGGCCGCCAGCATTAGCGCCGCGACCACTCCGGGATCAGCAGCCCACCACAAGGCCGTGTGCAGTCCAGCCAGCAACGCGCCAATCAGCAAGCCCACGAATGGAAAAAACAGCGCTGCCTGCCCAAGCTCCCAGGGTTGCGGCGGCGCGGTCAGGGCGGGAACCGGCAGCCGGGTCAGCAATTGCAGGGCCAGCGCCAGGGGACGGATCATGCCAGGTGGCCGTTGTGAAATACCAAGTGCGGTTCAGCTTCCGGATCGCAATGCACCCGCATTCGGGTAAGCGAAGCAAACGGCGCTTCGATGCGCCAGATGCGCCGCACCGGCATGTCCAGCAGTTGCCGCAACACCATGCGAATGACGCCGCCATGCGCAACCAGCAACACATGCCGGCCCCGATAACGCTCCAGTAGATCGGTCCAGGCCCGGGCAATGCGCCGGTCGAAGTCCACGACCGGTTCGCCGCCGGGGATCGGCCAGGCAACCGGATCGTGCCAGAACCGCCCCAACGCCTGTGGTTCAGTCTCATGCACTTCAGCGACCGAACGCCCTTCCCAGACGCCGAAACTGATTTCGGTGAAGTCCTCGACAATTTCCAGTGGGCGGTTTAATTGCTGCGCCAGCGCGCGGGCAAACGCCGCGCAACGGATCAAGGGCGAACTGATAATGGTTTCCCATTCCCGATAATCGCCGACCGCCGCGCGCATCTGATCCCAACCGCGCGCACTCAAGGGATCATCGATCGCCCCCCGGAATTTTTGCCCGCCTTCCGGTTCGCCATGCCGCAACAGATCGACGAGGGTGAAGTCATTCATGTCTGCGAAACTCCCGCCTCATCGAAGGTTGCCATGCGCGTGTGCAATGCAGCGGCGGCGCGCAGGATTGGCAGCGCAATTGCCGCGCCGCTCCCTTCGCCGAGACGCATCTCCAAGTCGAGCAATGGCTTGGCGTCCAGCG
>JAGRHM010000452.1 GCA_020445005.1 Candidatus Competibacteraceae bacterium
ATCAGAATGCTATTCTAACTGAACCGCATTCCCCGATGCCGCTTCTCAATCGCTGCGGTCCATAAATTTTCCTGGAAAGCCAATCTGCATCGAGATCAGCCATGCCTGTTGAGTTGCGCGACCAGCCCTTTGAACCGCTGATGGTGCTGGCAGAGCATCAAGTCCGTTTGAACGAGCGCCACGCGGGCCAATATGGCGCAACGGCCATTTTCATCGGCGCGATGCGTGATTTCAACGCCGGTGATACCGTCCAGGGTATGACCCTGGAGCATTATCCCGGCATGACCGAACGTCAGTTGCAGCGCATTGTTGAAGCTGCTTGTCAGGACTGGCCAGTGCTGGACGCCTTGGTGATCCACCGCGTCGGCGCATTGCAGCCTCAGGATCCCATCGTGCTGGTCGCCGTCTGGTCCGCTCACCGGGCGGAAGCCTTCGCCGCCTGCCGCTTTATCATCGAAGAACTCAAATCAAAAGCGCCATTCTGGAAATGCGAAGAGACGACTGCCGGTCCGCGTTGGGTGGAACACAACACGCCCGGTTGAAAAAGTCGTTTTAAAACTTGAAATTTAACGGTCTGGAAAAGGTCCGGGTGCGTTCCAGCGGGTAATCCGGTATGCTGCGCTCATGAATGAACCTGCTCCCAACCCACTCATCGCCCAGCGCTTTCGGGGTTTTCTCCCGGTGATCATTGACGTTGAAACCGGCGGCGTTAATGCCAAAACTGACGCTTTGCTGGAAATCGCTGCGGTCATCATTCGCATGGACTGGCAGGGTTATCTGCGTCCCGCCGGGACGCTGGCCCATCATGTGCAGCCGTTCCCCGGCTCCCGACTCGATCCCGCCTCGATGGCAGTGAACGGCATCGATCCCGACCATCCCTTCCGTTTTGCCGTACCGGAAAATGAGGCGCTGACCGCCATTTTCCAGGAAGTCCGCCGGGAAGTGCGGGAAACCGGCTGCAACCGCGCGATTCTGGTCGGACACAACGCTTTTTTCGACCTGGCCTTCTTGAATGCGGCGGTGGAGCGCAATCGACTCAAGCGCAATCCCTTTCATCCTTTCAGTAACTTCGACACCGTCTCGCTGGCTGGCCTAGCTTATGGACAGACCGTACTGGCCCGGGCGCTCAGAGCAGCCGGTATCTCCTGGAATGAAAGCGAAGCGCATTCGGCTATTTACGACGCCGAACGTACGGCGGAACTGTTTTGCCAGATCATCAACCGCTGGAAAGACCTGGGCGGCTGGACGCGGGGCGATGAATAACCGACCTATGCTTTCAGACCCAACCACGGCTCGACTACAGCGGAGTTGCGGCACTACCCAGGCGTTGGCTGTTCATAATAAAAGGTGGTTTTTCATTGCGCTAACCGCGCAAATGAACCGTTTGCGCCCTTATACGGTCAATATGAGCAGTTCTTAAACCTTGAGGAGGTTTTTCCAACCATGATGCAGAGAAATGACGTACTGACCAAGGCCCCTATTACTCTGACGCTGGAAAAAGCGTCAGTTGGCAACAAAGTATTGCGCAACACCTATTTGTTATTGTCGATGACGCTGTTGTTCAGTGCCCTCACAGCGGGCGTCGCCATGGCCACGAACGCTGCGCCTTTGCACTGGCTGATCACGCTGGGCGGTTACTTTGGCCTGTTGTTTGTCGTCACCCGCCTGCGTAATAGCGTCTGGGGATTGGCTGCCGTCTTCGCCCTGACTGGATTTCTCGGTTACACCCTGGGTCCGATCCTGAATCTTTACCTGAGCTTGCCCAATGGTTCACAGGTCGTCATGACCGCCTTGGGCGGAACGGGCGTCATCTTCCTGGCGCTGTCCGGCTATGTGGTCGTCAGCCGCAAGGACTTCAGCTTCATGGGCGGGTTCCTGATGGTCGGCA
>JAGRHM010000453.1 GCA_020445005.1 Candidatus Competibacteraceae bacterium
GAAATTTCTCAAACACAGTCTGGCCCATTATCATCCCAAGGAACCGCCGCGCATCGAGTATCTCGATGTTGTCATCACCAAGTCGCAACCCGGTGTGCGTGACTACTCAGGAGCCAAGAAATGAGCGAACGCCAGATCCAACTGGAAGTGCTCCGTTATAACCCGGAGACCGATAGCGAGCCCCGGTTTCAGACCTACTCGGTGCCGTGCCTGAATGAATGGGTGGTGCTGGACGCCCTGAACTACGTCAAGGACAACCTAGACCCCACCGTGAGCTATCGCTGGTCCTGCCACATGGCGGTCTGCGGCAGTTGCGGCATGATGGTCAACGGCGAACCGAAACTGGCCTGCAAAGCGTTCATCCATGAGTACGGCGACCAGATTCGCGTCGAACCGCTGGCTAATTTCCCCATTGAACGGGATCTGGTCACCGTCGTCGATGATTTCATCGGCAAGCTGGCCAGCGTCAAGCCGTATCTGATTCCCAAGGAGGACAAACCGGTCAGCGCCGGCGAGTACAAGCAAAGCCCGGTGGAACTCAAGACCTTCAAGCAGTACACGCTATGCATCAACTGCATGTTGTGCTACGCCGCCTGTCCGCAATACGGCCTGGTCCCGGAATTCATCGGTCCGGCAGCCATCTCGCTGGCGCACCGCTATAACCAGGATTCCCGTGATGGCGGTCGGGAACAGCGCCAGGAGGTCATTGCCTCTCACGATGGCGTCTGGGAGTGCTCGTTTGTCGGCGCATGCTCCGAGGTCTGCCCCAAGCATGTCGATCCCGCCAGCGCCTTGCAACAAGTCAAGGTTGCCAGCACTATCGACTGGTACAAAGAACACCTGATGCCCTGGATGAAGAAATGAGCCGTAAACCTTATATCCGTGAGATGTCCAAGACGAACTGGTTCTTCAGCCAGCCGCGCTACACGCGCTACATGGCCCGCGAAGTGACCTGCATTTTCATTCTGGCCTACACTATTCTGCTGATCTTCGCCCTGAAAAATCTGGCGGATGGCCCTGAAGCCTACGCCGGGTTCCTGGAGGCGCTGAACAGTCCGCTCGGAATTCTGTTTAATCTGGCGGCGTTGGTGGGAGCGGTGTATCACAGCACCTCGTGGTTCAACGTCACGCCCCAGGCCATGCCGATCCAGCGGGGCGAGGAGTTTGTACCCGGTAATATCATCGTCGGCGCACATTATGGCGGCTGGGCGCTGATTTCGCTGATTGTGCTGTTTCTGGGGGTGTGACCGTGGCTAAATCCAACAAACCGATCGTTTGGGGACCGTTCGCGGCGGGCGGTACGATCACCGCATTCGTCACGCCGGTGCTGGTGCTGTTAACGCTGTTTGCGGCGCTGGGTTTTGTCCCCAGTCTGCTGACCTATGAAAACCTGCATGCTTTCGCGGCTAACTGGCTAGGCAAACTCGTGATCTTCGGCATCATTCTGTTGTCCCTGTGGCACGCTGCACACCGTTTGCGCGTCACCTTGCATGATTTCGGCATCCGCGCCGATACCTGGGTGGCCATTGCGGTCTATTTCATCGCCAGCCTGGGAACGGTCGCGACGCTGTTTTATCTCTTGCGTATCTCATAACCGGCGATTGCTCTTTTCGCCCCCAACCCTCAACCCCGCTCCCTCACCAGTGAGCGGGGATTTTTCATACCGGCTCGAAGGAAATTTTCGCATGACGAGTTCGCAATCGGCTCAAAGCACGGTCGCTTTGCCCCGACCGCAGTCTTTGAAGAGCGGCGCCGACGCCGAACAGACGGTCCGCCTTGAAACCACCGGTTCAGCGGCTGAAGATCCGCCGCCCGTCCCGTTGCCTGTCTATTTGCAGCAAACCTACTGGTGGGCTTACCTGCATCCCGCTTCGGTGCGGATTTTCGAGCGGCAATGGCTGGTCAATCTGATTCTGTGGGGTAATTTTGCGCAGTTGCGCGATGTAGCGCTGCAGGAACTGCAGCCGTTCAGCAATGGGCATATTCTACAGGTCGCCTGCGTCTACGGGGACTTCACCGAACGGTTGACCCAGCGACTGGGGCCGGACGGGCGACTGGATGTAGTGGATGTCGCGCCGGTGCAACTGGAAAACCTGAAGTCCAAGTTGAATAACGATAGCGCGCGGGTGGGTTTACATCATCAGGACTCGGCTCATCTGCGTTTCGCTGACGCCAGCTATGACTGTGTGGTGGTGTTCTTTCTGTTGCACGAACAACCCGAGAACGTCCGCATTCGCACCATCGCCCAAGCGCTACGGGTCGTTAAACCCGGCGGCAAGGTGGTTTTCGTCGATTACCATCGCCCGGATGTGCTGAATCCCTTCCGGTACGTCATGATCCCCATCCTGGCTTCCTTGGAGCCTTTTGCCATGGATCTCTGGCGTCGGGAAATCAAGGATTGGCTACCCGATGAAGCGCGCAACCTGGCGATCGATAAGCAGACCTTTTTTGGCGGGCTTTATCAAAAGGTGGTGATTACCGCCGGGTAACCGTTTCCCTCTCTTCCAACCCCTCCCCGGCCCGCGGACGAGGGGGCGAATGACGATCCCCTGCAACAAAAAAAACCGAAATTGAATCCATATCCACGTTGGGAACACTACCCTCACCGGTTGCTTGAGTTCGCGCTTTTTGAAGCATTCTGATGCACCACAGGTGCCGTGGCGCGATGATAATGCAAATGCGACTAAAACAGAACTATCGTGCGTCGCTGATGAATTCAGGGTAATAATCCAGGACAAATGGATAATATTTTTCAATCAATTGCCTAAAACCACCATCGCGCTTCAAAGTAACCAGAAATTCCTCAAAAGCGATACGCAATTTGGGAGAATCCGGGCGGAATGCTGGCGCCATATCCTGCCGATCGGAAATGGGACCTAGAATTTTGATCTTGCCCGGCCACTTTTGGAGCGCCACCAAGGCATCCGGCACATCCAGCAGGGTCAATTCTGCTTCCCCCTTCAGCAGGGCGGGCGCTATTTCGTTGAGGCTACCTGGAAACAGGATTACCTGAGCTCCAGCCTGTTCGACGCTATAGAGGGAAGGATCCAAGCAAGTGTCGAGCTTGCCCAGCGTCTTGCGGCCCGCGAGCGCCGTCTTGACCTTATCGATATCCTGACTGATCGAGCCGCTGGGAGTGATGGGTTTCAGTGGAGAATCAGCCCGCGCCACCAGCCACACTTGGGTAGGGAAGGTCGGCGTGGCGAACTGGACCACCTTTTGACGCCAGGGGATGATGGTCATGCCATTAGCGATGATGTCCCCCCGAATGGGAGCAGTCCCGATCTCCACCACATTCAGGCCTTTGACCTGGTACTGCTTCCCAGTCAGGTCGCTCACCACCTGTGACCAGTCGGTTTGCACGTATTGATATTTTACCCCCAGGTACGCGGCGAAGCGCTGCATGAGTTCTACATCCATGCCATCTCCGGCACCGGAAACGAAGTTGGCGTAGGGAACGCCAAGATGGCGCAACACCCCGGCCTGTTTGATCTCGTCCAGGTCCACGGCGGCCAAGAGGGGGGAGACATGGAACATGAAGCCACAGAATAGTGTCATAAAAATCAGAAACAGGCGATTTACATTGAAGAGAAACCGGATCATCATCGTTACCTCGGTTGATATATGCAACATAATGTCTTATTATCAAAGAGTCGCACCAGGAATTGAATGGCATTGCATGATGTAATATCGGCAGGCTTGAACATTCGTTAAGTGATCAGATAATTGAAATCTAATTCTACTTTGTCAACTGGAGCTTAGCCATTTTTATGGTGCATGGAAGCCGGCGAGCAGCAGCAATTCCCGGTCTCTTTC
>JAGRHM010000454.1:0-4023 GCA_020445005.1 Candidatus Competibacteraceae bacterium
AAGATGTTGACGTTGTAGATAGAAGGCCGCAGCGCGCAGCAATTTTTGCTGCTTGGTTCGGGTTACTGACTCGGCGGGAGTGCCATAGCGCGCATAACGACGGCTACGCACCTCCACGAAAACCAGATATTCGCCATCGCGCATGATCAGATCCAATTCGCCAGTGCGACAACGGAAATTCCGCGTCACCAAGGCCAAGCCCTGTTCTTGCAGATAGCCCAGCGCTAAGTCCTCAGCGACAGCGCCCTGTGCAATGCGGCTGATCACCGACGGCCGCCGCGATCAGCAGCAATCGACAACGCACTCATCCAGCAAATGGATCGCGTAATACAATGGTATCCGCCCGATCAGGGCCGGTAGAGATCAGATCAATTGGCGTATCGATCAATTCCTCGAGACGCCGCAAATAAGCCTGTGCGTTAACCGGCAAATTCTCGTACTGCCGCACCCCGACCGTCGAATCCGGCCAACCTGGCATCTCTTCATAAATCGGTTCGCAACCCGCCAGCGCTTCGGCGCCCAGGGGGGCATGATCCAACCGCTCCGAACCACACTGATAACCAATGCACAACCGCACATAGTCCAGACCATCCAGCACATCCAGCTTGGTCACACACAACCCCGACACGCTGTTATTGAGGATTGAACGCCGCAAAGCCACCGCATCAAACCAGCCGCAGCGCCGCCGCCGACCGGTCGTTGAACCAAACTCATGGCCGCGTTCGGCCAGATAATTGCCAGTTTCGTCAAACAACTCGGTCGGGAAAGGCCCCCCTCCGACCCGAGTGGTGTAGGCCTTGGTGATGCCCAGCACATAATTCAGATAACGCGGCCCTAGACCTGTACCCGTGGATGCCCCACCCGTCGTCGTATTGGAAGAGGTCACATAGGGATAAGTGCCATGATCAATGTCCAGCATCGCCCCCTGAGCGCCTTCGAAGAGCAAGTTGTCGCCCTGCCGACGATGCGCATCCAACAACCCCGTCACATCGGCAATCAGTGGGCGCAACCGTTCGGCCATGACCAGCGTTTCATCCAGGACTTGCTGGAAATCGACCGGCTCGGTCTGGAAATAATTTTTCAGAACAAAATTATGAAAATCCAGCACCTCGCCAAGTTTGGCAGCGAAACGCTCCCGATGGAGCAAATCACCCAACCGCACCGCCCGTCGCGCGACCTTGTCCTCGTAAGCCGGACCGATACCGCGCCCGGTCGTGCCAATCGCCCGCTCGCCGCGCGCTTTCTCACGGGCCTGGTCCAGCGCGATGTGGTAAGGCAGAATCAACGGACAGGCTTCGCTGATTCGTAATCGTTCAACAACTGCGACGCCCTGTTGTGCGAGTCGATCCATCTCAACCAGTAAAGCGGCGGGCGACAACACCACGCCATTGCCAATCAGACAGGCAACGCCTTCATGCAGAATGCCGGAGGGAATCAGGTGCAAGATGGTTTTCCGGCCATTGATGACCAGCGTATGTCCCGCATTGTGCCCTCCCTGGAACCGCACGACTGCCGCCGCATTTTCGGTCAACAGGTCAACAACCTTACCCTTACCCTCGTCACCCCATTGGGTGCCAATGACCACTACATTCTTGCCCATGTCCGGTTCCTTGTTACCTCGTAGACCTTGAATCTGCCAGCGGCACAACTTGCCATTCCCCTTGCTGGTGAACCAGCATCCGGTCGCATCCCAGAGCGCATGGCTCCACTTCTGCTCCAGGCAGCGCCCGAATCACCCGTTTGCCCTGGCGGCGCAACCGGGCGACCCGTTCCTCCAACTCCACAGCGCCCGTGGGCGGTGCGTAAATACCCGATTCTGCGATTGCAGGCATTGCCGAGCCCAGCAACAGCAGGGTTGCCAAATCGGTGCTGAAACCGGTCGCCGGTCGCGCTCGACCAAAGACTTGGCCAATCTCATCATAACGTCCGCCTTGCGCAACTGCCTGCCCCTGACCAGGAACATAAGCGGAAAACAACGCACCGGTGTGATAGCGATAACCTCGTAATTCAGCTAGATCAACATGAATGGGCAAATCCGGCCATTGTCGACGCAATGCTTCCACCAAACGTCGCAGGGTAGTCAGCGCCTCTTGCACACCGTGACCACTCCTCGCCAGTTGCATATCCGCTTCATCCAGCACCTCCGGCCCGCCATTTAATTCAGTCAGGGCCGAAAACCAGTCTGCACAGAATGTCGGCAACGCCCACTCCGCCAACCGCGCATGAATTTCCGGCAGCGCCTTGCGCTGTAACGCCTCAAATAAAATGCTTTCACGCTCCGGGTCCAAACTAGTTTGACGAACCAGCTCACGAAAGATGGCGACATGCCCTAGATCTAAATGAACCTCGCCAATACCGGCCACCCGCAACGTTTCCAACATCAGCGCCAATACTTCCAGATCGCTCTCATGGCCACAATGGCCATACAGTTCCACACCCGTCTGATAGGGACTGCGGGAACCGCCAAAGCCATCGGCGCGCGTCCGCAATACGGTACCCATATAGCAAAGTCGCACAGGACCGGCGCGTTTCAGCAGATGGGCATCGATCCGCGCGACCTGAGGGGTCATGTCCGCGCGCACCCCCATCATCCGGCCGCTTAATTGATCAGTCAGCTTAAAAGTTTGTAATTCAAGATCATCGCCGGCACCAGTCAACAGCGAATCCAGGAACTCGATCAACGGTGGGATGACCCGCTCATAACCCCAGCTTTGATAGAGATCGAGCAACTTGCGACGCAATCGCTCCAGTTGATGGGTGGCAGGCGGCAGGATTTCTTCAATGCCTTCGGGTAATAACCAGCGGTCTTCAGGGATCATGAGAGACGGAAATACGAGAGGTTATCGGGATCAGGATTTCAGGCCCAGCCCCAGCTCAGCGGAAAAAGTACAGCACAATCAACCCCAACCCCATGCCTCCCAGACCGGCTAATCGCAGGATGCGATCCTCCATTTGGGAAATCCGGTGCAGGGTTTGCCGGAAGGCGGCTGGATTGAGGAAAGGCAGGATACCTTCCAGCACCAGCATCAAGCCAAACGCCGCCAGTAACTCATCCCACATGGCGGTAATGTCTGATCACTAATGCGGTTGCCCTCTCCTCAAATTCCAGCCTGCCGACGGACAAAACCACTCCTGCAAACAGGGAAGGGGAGTGGATTTTTAACCGTCGCCGAATTGCGCTGGTCATTGCGACTGTGATTGCGACGGTGGTTGCGACTGATTGAAGTACTGGAAGAACTGCGAATCCGGTTCGAGCACCAGCACATCGTCGCTGCTGTTAAAACTCTGACGATAAGCATTCAGGCTGCGATTGAAACGGTAAAAATCCCGATCCTTGCCATAAGCTTCAGCATAGATGGTCGTTGCCTGAGCGTCGCCTTCACCGCGCTGGCGTTCGGCGTCCCGGTAGGCTTCGGCCAGGATTACCGTACTCTGGCGATCCGCATCGGCGCGGATGCGTTCCGCTGCCTCAGCGCCACGGGAGCGGAAGTCTTTGGCCACCCGCAACCGTTCCGCTTTCATGCGGCTAAATACCGAGTTGCTGACATCCGCCGGTAAATCAATGCGTTTGATGCGCACATCCACGGCAGCAATGCCCAGTTGCGTCGCTTGCTCACGCAACAACCGGCTCAGGGTTTCCATAATCTGCTCACGATCCCCCGACACCACTTCCTGAATGGTGCGCTTGCTGAATTCGCTGCGCAGGCTGTCCTTGACGATCTGATCCAGGCGGACATTGGCCTGGGCGGGATCACCGGCGACTGTCGTGTAAAACAAACGTACATCTTCGATCCGCCACATCGCGAAGGAATCGACGATGACGTTCTTTTTTTCTGCAGTCAAGAACCGTTCTGGGTCAGTGTCCAGCGTCTGCAATCGGCGGTCAAACTTGCGAACATTGTTGATCAATGGCCACTTCCAATGCAGACCAGGCGGGTAATTGGCCTCGACAATCTCACCCAACTGGAAGCGGAGCGCAGTCTGGGTTTCATCCACGGTGAATAACGAGGTCGCCAATAACAG
>JAGRHM010000454.1:4096-6936 GCA_020445005.1 Candidatus Competibacteraceae bacterium
ACCTCCCGACTACGATTCAGATCGCGCAAACGGGTCGCCGCTGCGCTGCCATCGGCGGATGATGACGAAGAAGAAGGCAAATTTTCCAAAAGCGCCCCCCCGGTGGAATGGGCATCGCCTGTGCTGGATGCCTGATCGGTTTTCAAGAGTCGATCCAGTGGCAGATACAAGAGATTATTCGTTCCTTTGACATCTACTAACACCTTGCTCACTTGCGACAGCACTGTTTCCAGCGTTTCCAGATAAAGCCGTTCGCGGGTGACTTCCGGGGCTTGTTGATACGCCATCAACAACTGCTCAAACCGACTGGCTTCACCCTGGGCCTGGGCGATCACCTGCTCCTTGTAGGCGGAAGCTTCCTGTAAACGCCGCGCCGCCTGACCGCGCGCCTTGGGAATCACCTCGTTAGAATAGGCTTCGGCTTCATTCTTCAAGCGTTGCTCATCTTCGCGCGCCTTAATCGCGTCGGCGAATGCATCTTGCACCTCCTCCGGTGGTTGCGCATCCTGCAAGACAACGGTGATGATCTGCAAGCCAGCACCATATTGATCCAGGATGTCCTGGCTCAAGGATTGGGTATCGGCGACGATGTCGCTGCGGCCTTCCGTGAGGACAAAGTCCATGGTGCTCTTGCCGATGGTTTCTCGAGTGGCGCTTTCCACCACCTGCACCAACACCGCTTCGGGATCCAGGACGTTAAATAGATAGGCGCGAGGATCCTTTATCTGGTATTGCACGGCCAAGCGCACATCCACGATGTTTTCATCCTGCGTGAGCATCAGCGCTTCCTTGGGCACCGAGCGGATGGCCGGCTGCCGTCCGCCGCCCGCTGCGGAGCGATAACCGATTTCCCGGAAACGCCGCTGCTCCACGTTAACAATTTCCACTTGATCGATAGGAAATATCCGCAAGTGCGGCCCCGGCAGAGTCGTTTCCAAATAGCGACCAAAACGCAATACGACCCCGCGTTCACCTTCGTTGACAATGTAAATGCTGGCAATCAACCAACCAATCAAGGCGATGATTCCAACAATCAAGCCAATGCCGGCCAACCCGGAACCTGATGCGCCACCGCCGCCACCACTGCTGCTGCTGCTACCGCCGCCACGCCCACTGCCCAGCAAATTGTTGAAACGGTCCGACAGCTTGCGAACCACTTCATCCAAATCGGGCGGCCCCTGATCGCGACCGCCACCGCTCCAGGGATCGCGGTTACCTCCTCCCGGTTCATTCCAGGCCATGTCGTACCTCAAAGTTTGTATCAATACGGTTCAAACCACCGGAATTCCAAAACCCGAACGCACCCATTCCGCCCGTAAGCCTTCCTGTCGGCAAAGCCGGTCTACATTGCCGCGCGAGGTGCGTACTTCAATCAGCCATTCACCCGCAGGTCCGGACTGTTCAGTAACCACAGCGCCCAAGTTGAACAGGCAGGCCCGCAACCGCGCCGCCATCGGCGGCAAACAAAGCCAGCCATGTACTGTTCCCCCCCGCAATCGCTCGACAATCGCGGCGGACAGCAGGTTGAGTCCCGCACCCGATGTCGCTGATAACCAGACCGCGCGCGCCTGACCTTCGCTATCCCGCTCCAGGCGCGGCGGTTCGCCGCTCAGGTCAATTTTGTTGAACACCTGCAATTGTGGCGCGTTGGCCGCGCCGATTTCCGCTAATACGGATTCAACTTGCGTAATGACGCCCTGTCGGTCAGGATGACTGGCGTCGATCACATGCAAAAGCAGGCTGGCTTCTACGGTCTCGCGCAGCGTTGAACGAAACGCCGCCACCAGTTCGTGCGGCAGCCGACGGATGAATCCAACGGTATCGGCGAGTACGACTGGTTCCGCCCCTGGCAACTCCAGACGGCGCAAGGTCGGATCCAGGGTTGCGAATAACTGATCGGCTGCATAAACATCGGCTTGCGTCAGCGCATTGAACAGGGTGGATTTGCCGGCGTTGGTGTAACCGACCAGCGAAACGGTCGGCAGATCCGCCTTGCGTCTTGCTCGTCGCCCTTGTTCACGTTGTTGCTCAACCCGACCCAGGCGCAAACGAATTTGCCGAATACGATCAGCCAGCAAGCGCCGATCAGTTTCCAACTGAGTTTCACCAGGTCCGCGCAACCCGATACCGCCACGTTGCCGCTCTAGGTGCGTCCAGCCGCGCACCAACCGAGTGGACAAATGACGCAACTGGGCCAGTTCCACTTGCAATTTGCCTTCAAAACTGCGCGCGCGCTGGGCAAAGATGTCCAGAATCAAACCGGTGCGATCCACGACCCGGCATTGCAGAAATGCTTCCAGATTACGCTCCTGGCTCGGCGACAGGGTATGGTCGAAAATCACCAATTTTGCGTTGCCTTGTTGCGCCGCCTCCCGGATTTCCTCAGCCTTGCCACTGCCGACAAACAGACGCGAGTCAGGCGCTGAGCGGCGTCCTGTGATCAACACAGCGCATTCAGCGCCCGCCGACGCCGCCAATTCCTGGAATTCGGCAAAGTCCTGGGCATCTTCCGATCGGTCCAGCGTCAGATGGACAAGAACGGCGCGTTCACCGCCGCTTGGACGCTCAAACAAACCGCCCCCTGCGCACCACTGGGCTTAAGCCTTCAGGATGGATCGACGCCGCCATTTTCGTCCGTGGCCAAGCTCAGTCGCACATTGCGAACCGGCACGATTGTGGAAATCGCATGTTTGTAAATCATCTGACTGACGCTGTTTTTCAGAAGCACCACGAACTGATCGAAAGATTCGATCTGCCCCTGCAATTTGATGCCGTTCACCAGATACACCGAAACTGGAATCCGCTCTTTACGCAGGGCGTTCAGAAAGGGTTCCTGAAGA
>JAGRHM010000455.1 GCA_020445005.1 Candidatus Competibacteraceae bacterium
GCCCAGTCCACCCCCGTTAATTGCTAAGTCATGGTCAGTTCGCCTCGCTAGCCATTCTACTAACGCCAATAACGCTTCCCGCCCTACAATCGGAGCAATTTCTGGGCCTGTCAATTTTATAGCGGCATTAGGGATGGTACATTGAGGCTTTCTTTGCAGACTGGAAGTTACATGAAGGATGGGGGCCGTTGGCCCCACAGTGGGACGAAGACGGGTCAAGCCGCGGCCTGACCCTGAGTCGGCGGTTGGACCACGCCCTCCTCCTTCACCCCCAACAACAAGCCCGCATCAAGAGCCACCTGCCGGTGTGTACCGTCGGTAGCCTGCAACAGCAATCCCGGATGGACGCACTGATCGACGTGATTCGTGGCATCGTCGATGCTGCCGATCCGCACCAGCAATTGGATGAAATCATCATGATCGCCAAACGGCTCTTTCCCTTGCGAGACTCGGCCAAGCATATGAACGGCAGAGGCTTGGACCGGCTGGAACCTACCCCCTCATTGAAATATCGGGCAGCCGCACGCATGGCATAAGCCACAGGTACCCACTTTGCCAAAATGAAAAACTTGACCTGATTAGCAAGATTCTTCAGTCTGCCTTGTTTTGTGCGATCAATCCGGCACAAACTAGCGCAGCCTTCATACTGGAGTCCTGTCATGCCCATGAATCGCATTCAATCTTTGGAGGGTCTGATTCCCCGCAGCTTGCTGCGTCACGAATCGGGTATCCATGTTTTTGGTCGTAACTTACTATAAGAAAAAGATATTAAGAAAGAGACGACCTTTGGATTGATATTGTTCTTGATTACAGCAACTGCCTTTGGGAATGCAGCCAAATACCCCGCAGCTTGCTGCGGGGTCGTTTATTTTCAAGCCGGGTTGTCGCTACCCTCGTTTCTTGAGCAGTTTGGTACCGAGACGCCATGCGCAGCGGCGCTGGAAAAGGCCCGTTGGCCGGAAGGCTTTCGCTGTCCCCCCTGTGGCCAAGCGGCGCATTATGTGCTGCACAACCGCGGGCGGAAGACCTTTCCCTGCTAGAACTGGCGGATGCGAACCTCCCGGATTGCAGGGACGGTTTTCCAGAGCCCCCCTCTGGCGCTGACTGTCTGGTTTTTAGCGATCTACTTGATCGGTCAGGCCAAAACCGGGCTATCCACCTTCCGACCGCCTAGCGGATTCAGCACAAACTGATGCAGGCAATGACTGAGCGCGATGCGCAGTACACGCGGTGCGGCGAGGTCTTGGTGAACGACGCTGACGTGGGCGGCGAACGGGTCGGTGGCAAAGCCGGCCGGGGCTCCGAAAACAAGGTCCCTTTTGTCGCGGCGGTCAGCCGCGCACCAGCGCAGCCATAGATTCCACATGAGCTGTATGCGGAAACATGTCGAGTACGCCCACGCTCTCCAGACGATAACCAAAACGGTGAACCAGCTCACCGACATCACGGGCCAGAGTGGCCGGATGACAGGAGACATACACCACCCGCTGTGCGCCCAACGCCGTGATATGCGGCATCATTTCCAACGCCCCGGAACGCGGCGGATCGAGCAGAACCTGGTCATAACCGCCCTGCGCCCACGGTTGACCCGCCAGATCACCCGCTAAATCGGCAGAATGGAACGTAACATGCTTCATCCTATTCCGCACCGCATTAAGCCGCGCCCATTCAACCAGGCTGGCGTCGCCTTCCACGCCGACCACTTCCCGCGCCCGC